>NZ_JAEHBI010000012.1:0-108658 GCF_016483705.1 Bacillus cereus group sp. N6 | reverse complement strand
CTAGCTAATGCGACGCGGGTCCATCCATAAGTGACAGCCGAAGCCGCCTTTCAATTTCGAACCATGCAGTTCAAAATGTTATCCGGTATTAGCCCCGGTTTCCCGGAGTTATCCCAGTCTTATGGGCAGGTTACCCACGTGTTACTCACCCGTCCGCCGCTAACTTCTTGAGAGCAAGCTCTCAATCCATTCGCTCGACTTGCATGTATTAGGCACGCCGCCAGCGTTCATCCTGAGCCAGGATCAAACTCTCCAATAAAGTTAGTTTGTCTAGCATCTAAAAATAAAAATTGACGTTTCACGTTGTTTGTTTCGTTCAGTTTTCAAAGAACTACTTGGTCGCTCATTTGCGACTTCCTTATGTTAACATCTTCGCTTTTCGATGTCAACTAAGTTTTTCAATTTCTTTTTTGTCGTTTTCTGCGTTTCCGTATCAGCGACGGTTATTAATATATCATGGTGAAAATCGAAATGCAACACCTTTTATAAACTTTTTTTTAGATCACCCTAATTTCTTTGTTAATATCATATACTTAAACGAAATATCTCTTTCATGTATAAATAATTCCTACATATATTCTATATAAAGTCACTCTATCAAAAGCGTTTCTTTCTATAATAAATGTTTTATTCATATACCATATCATACAAGGAGGAATATATATGGACTATACCGATTTATTAATCAAACTAGGTCTCTCGGCTATTTTAGGGTTCGCTATCGGTTTAGAGCGCGAATTAAAACGAAAACCACTTGGTTTAAAAACTTGTTTAGTTATTTCTATCATTAGTTGCCTCCTGACGATTGTTTCTATTAAAGCGGCTTACAATTTACCACATACCGATCATATGAATATGGATCCACTTCGACTTGCCGCTCAAATTGTATCAGGAATCGGTTTTTTAGGTGCCGGTGTTATTTTACGAAGAGGAAACGATAGCATTGCAGGACTAACGACTGCTGCTATGATTTGGGGTGCTTCTGGTATTGGTATTGCTGTTGGGGCTGGATTCTATATCGAAGCGATTTTCGGAATGTGTTTCCTTATGATTAGCGTTGAACTTATACCATTAGCAATGAAATTTGTAGGACCGAGATCATTTCGTCAACGTGATATCGCAGTAAAACTTGTCGTGCGAAATATGGACAATATCCCAATTGTAATTGAAGAAATAAAAGAAATGGATATAAAAGTTAAGAATATGAAGCTCAAAACATTGGAGAATGGCTCTCACTATTTACATTTGAAATTATCTATCGATCAAAAAAGGCATACCGCTGATGTTTACTACGCCCTCCAGCATCTTGAAAGTGTCCAACAAACTGAATTAGAAAGTATGTAATGTAAAACAAACTCTCTTTTAAATTAGAGAGTTTTTCTTTTTTCTATAATGGTAACAATGAATGTAGTCCTGCAAAGTAAGGAGGAATAAGAGTTTGAAATCCCGTCCAAATTTAGTAGATACATTTCGTGATTCCATTATTTTTCGTTTAGTTTGCTTTATTGTTTTACTTACTGCTTTTTCTGGCTTCCTTATACATAGATTAGAGCCATCGCACTTCACCACATGGTTTGATGGAGTTTGGTGGTCAATCGTTACCATTTTCACCGTTGGCTATGGTGACTTTGCCCCGCATACACTAATAGGCAAACTTATCGGTATGGGTATTATTTTATTTGGAACCGGTTTTTGTTCTTATTATATGGTTCTGTTCGCCACTGATATGATTAATAAACAATATATGAAAATTAAAGGAGAAGAAGCCGCTACCTCTAACGGTCATATGATTATCGTGGGTTGGAATGAACGGGCAAAACATGTTGTAAAACAAATGCACATCTTACAACCGAACCTTGATATCGTTTTAATTGATGAAACACTTTCTTTACTTCCAAAACCATTTCATCATTTAGAATTTATAAAGGGTTGCCCGCATCACGATCAAACTTTATTAAAAGCTAATATTACAACGGCTCACACTATATTAATAACAGCTGATAAAGAAAAAAATGAAAGCTTAGCAGATACACAGTCCATTTTAAATATTTTAACTGCGAAAGGTCTCAATC
Organism: Bacillus cereus group sp. N6; assembly: GCF_016483705.1. Taxonomy (NCBI): domain Bacteria; kingdom Bacillati; phylum Bacillota; class Bacilli; order Caryophanales; family Bacillaceae; genus Bacillus; species Bacillus cereus group sp. N6. Next base: position 106,586 of record NZ_JAEHBI010000012.1, on the reverse strand, counting down.
CAAACATTCACTGCATCGCCGAACTTCTTACTTCTGAACAAATACAAAATGCAACTAGAGCTGGTGTATCAGAAATTATAGAAGGAAATAAATTAACGAGCTACGTATTTACCGCTTCTCTTTTATTCCCTTCCATTTCAGGCGTACTATTCTCACTTTACGATGAAATCTCTGATAACAAATTACAACTGATGGAGCTTTATCCTTCCTGCACTGGACAAACTTTTGCAAATTGTAGCTATACTCTTTTAAAGCAAAATATTCTCTTACTAGGTATAAAACGCGACGAACAATATATGATTAATCCAGTCCATTCCTTTGTTCTCATTGAAAGCGACATACTCATTGTTATTCACCATTAAGAAAATGTTTTTCTAGTTCCTGCATGAGCACTTTCCCAATATTGATATATTTTCTTTTCACATCTCCATCTGGATCTTTCGGCTCAGCAAATTGATCCATTCCACTCGTTCCAGCCGTTAAAGTATTTACGTGATCATCTAGTTCGTCTTGATATACGTGCGAAAGAATATACGGCGTTTCCAGACGGACTATTACACCAGGCACATCTAATTCGCCATTCACTGCTGTAAATGGCACTCGTAAAAATTGATAGCCATCTTCTTCATCGATTTTGTAATCAAAGCATCCTTTATCGTAATCCCAATTGCCACCAATGTTATACCCAAGTGGCTTCATTATCTCTTCTAACTTATATAACGCATATGTACGTCCTTCTACATTTGATTGAATCGGAATCAAGCCCATCCCTCCTAGACTTTTTCTTTAGCATACCCACTCTAGTTTGAATATACCGATGGACTTTTCGATAAAATAATAAAAAGCGACCGGAATCCGGTCGCTTTTTATTATTTTAAACGCTCTTCTAATTCTGCTTTTAACTTTTCAAATCCTGGTTTACCAAGTAAAGCAAACATGTTTTTCTTGTATGCTTCTACTCCTGGTTGGTCGAATGGATTTACGCCTAATAAGTAGCCGCTCATCGCACATGCTTTTTCGAAGAAGTATACAAGGTAACCGAATGTGTACTCATTTAATTCAGGGATATTTACGATTAAGTTTGGTACACCACCATCGCTATGTGCAAGTAATGTACCTTCGTATGCTTTCGTGTTTACGAAGTCTACAGTTTCACCAGCAAGGTAGTTTAATCCATCTAAATCGTTTTCTTCTGATTCAATTGTTAGTTCATGTGTAGATTTACCTACTTTCAGAACTGTTTCGAATAAGTCACGACGACCTTCTTGAACGTATTGACCTAATGAGTGTAAGTCAGTTGAGAAGTTTGCTGAAGATGGGAAAATACCTTTTTGATCTTTCCCTTCACTTTCACCAAATAACTGTTTCCACCATTCAGAGAAGTATTGAAGTGCCGGCTCATAGTTAACAAGCATTTCAATTGTTTTTCCTTTATTGTATAAAGCGTTACGAACTACTGCGTATTGGTAAGCTGGGTTTTCTTCTAGTTCTGATGCACCGAAGTCATCATGACCAGCAGCTGCACCTTTCATCATCTCTTCAATATTTAAGCCACTTACTGCGATTGGTAATAAACCAACTGGCGTTAATACAGAGAAACGTCCTCCAACATCATCTGGAATAACGAATGTTTCGTAACCTTCGTTATCAGCTAATGTTTTTAATGCACCACGTGCTTTATCCGTCGTTGCATAAATACGTTTGCGAGCTTCTGCTTTTCCATACTTTTCTTCTAATAACTTACGGAAAATACGGAATGCTAGTGCCGGCTCTGTTGTTGTACCTGATTTGGAAATAACGTTAATAGAGAAGTCTTTACCTTCTAATACGTCCATTAAATCTTTCATGTAAGTGGAGCTAATGTTTTGTCCAACAAATAGCACTTGTGGAGTTTTACGTTGTTCTTTAGATAGCGTGTTGTAGAAAGAATGGTTTAACATTTCGATTGCTGCACGTGCTCCTAGGTAAGAACCACCGATACCTACAACAAGTAAAATGTCAGAGTCATTTTTAATTTTTTCTGCGCATTTTTGAATGCGAGCAAATTCTTCTTTGTCATATTGAAGCGGAAGGTCTACCCACCCAAGGAAATCGTTCCCAGCTCCAGTTTTTTCGTGGATTGCATGATGTGTTACTTTCACTGCATCACGTAAATAAGTGATTTCGTGTTCACCGATGAAGGATAACGCTTTAGAATAGTCGAACGTTACATGTGTACTCATCTTTTTCCCTCCAATAATGTATATGTATTTCTGTATTCACTTTAGCGAAACTGAAGTTGTAAATCAAGCGATTCAACCATTGTAAACGTAACCAATATATATTTTTTAGAAAAAGTTCATTTTTTGCATAAAAATTCGTATTTTTCGGTATAGATGTATATACATCCTTTTTCTTATATTTTTTATGTATAAAAACAACATAACTACGCCATTCTATAAAGGAGTTAATTAACTCATCGCTTGCTCACGCTTCACAATTAAGGGAGGCTTTTTCATGAGTACTCTGCAACGTATCGCATTAGTCTTTACTGTAATTGGCGCTGTGAACTGGGGACTAATCGGGTTCTTCCAGTTTGACTTAGTGGCAGCCATTTTCGGTGGACAAAATTCAGCTCTTTCCCGTATTATTTACGGCATCGTCGGTATTTCTGGGCTTATCAATCTTGGTTTACTCTTTAAACCATCAGAAAATCTTGGCACTCACCCAGAAACGAACGAAATCCACTAGTCAGTATGTCTTTATTTCACCTCCGACATACGAATATGATTGCATGCAATCATATTTGCAAATATATATCATAAGACAAAGTAAAAGAGGAACGCTCATATGCGCTCCTCTTTTACTTTGTTAACTCGGACTCTTCAATCCATTCGGTTAGCTTTTCTCGCAGCGTATTAAATCCGTTCTCAGATGGATTCGGTATAAGGATCCGCCCTTGTTTTCTTCTCGCCGCTTTTAACGATAAACTCATTTTTCTGTGTTCTTCATCAATTGAAAGTACTTTTACTTCTACTGTATCGCCGACTTTTAAAAAGTCATGAATATCCTTTACATATCCATTTGTAATTTCAGATATATGCACAAGTCCTTGTGTTTCTGCATCTAACGCTACAAATGCTCCGTAATCTTGAATCCCAGTCACTTTCCCTGTTACAACCACTCCAGTTGTATATTGTTCTGACATATGAAACACTCCCATACGTTACCATTTTCTCTACAATTGTAGATAGTAAAGCAGATGATTTATTGTTAAATATCCGATTAGTTAGTACGTACCCTAAGTAAAGCTACTCAGGATATGCATACCTTATATTAGTAAATTATACCACTATGGCAGAACTCATTCAAAATTAACGAAAAATTTCCTAGAGTACGTATAATTTTCTAATATTGGGATAGAATACTAACACATGGCTTTCTAGTATTCCCCCCCTTTTATGGACAAAACGTATTATGTTTTGTCCTTTTTTTATTTTCTATAAACCGTTCCATTCTCTTCATTGCTTCCATAAGTTGTTCAAGCGATGTTGCATACGAGCAACGAATAAATCCTTCACCACTTTCGCCAAATACACTTCCAGGTACAACAGCCACCTTTTCTTCTAATAATAACTGTTCTGCAAATTCTGCCGAAGATAGTCCAGTTGAAGAAATAGAAGGAAAGACATAAAATGCTCCGCCCGGCACATGACACGTTAAACCCATTTCATTAAACGATGTCGTCATAAAATTACGGCGTTTCTTATAACTATCTCTCATCCGAATTACTTCATCATTCCCCGCGCGTAATGCTTCGAGTGCTGCGAACTGAGACATTGTCGGTGCACACATCATGGAATATTGATGAATTTTAAGCATTAATTCCGAAAATTGAACAGGGGCTGCAATCATACCGAGGCGCCATCCTGTCATCGCAAACCCTTTTGAAAATCCCGAAATTAAAATTGTATGCTCGCGCATATTTTTAATACTCGCGAAACTTGTATATACTTCGTCGTATACAAGCTCTGCATAAATTTCATCAGATAATACGATTAAATTGTACTTCTCAACAATCACTGCTATTTCTTCAAGCTCGGATTTATTTAACATTGCACCTGTTGGGTTATTTGGTGAACAAAGCAAAATTGCCTTTGTTTTCGCTGTAATAGCTGCTTCAATTTGTTCTGGTTGTACTTTAAACTCGTTTTCTAAAGTCGTTGCCACAGGAACCGGAACTCCTCCAGCTAATGTCACAAGCGGTGCATAAGAAACGAAACTTGGTTCAATAATGAGTACTTCATCATCAGGATTTATAATGGCGCGCATCGCTACATCTAACGCCTGACTCGCTCCAACTGTAACAATGATTTCATCGTTCGGATCATAAGATACTGCAAATTGTTTTTTTAGATACTTTGCTATTTCTTGGCGCAGTTCCAATAATCCTGCATTTGCTGTATATGACGTATATCCTTGTTCTAAAGAACGGATGCATGCTTGCCTTACATTCCAAGGTGTAACAAAGTCAGGCTCTCCTACTCCAAGAGAAATAACACCTTTCATATTTGCTGCTAAATCGAAAAACTTTCGAATACCAGATGGTTGTAAAGATTCTGCCGTTCTAGATAGTTCAAATTGCTTCATGGTGTCACCACAATGCGCTTATCATCATCGTTTTTTTCGTAAATAATTCCCTCATGTTTATACTTTTTCAAAATGAAATGCGTTGTTGTAGAAACGACAGATTCAATTGTTGCTAATTTCTCAGAAACAAACATCGCTACTTCTCCCATTGTCTTTCCTTCTAATGTAATAGAAAGGTCGTATGTCCCTGACATTAAATACACAGATTTCACTTCTGAATAACGATAAATTTGTTCAGCAACCGCATCGAACCCAACGCCGCGCTTTGGCGTAACTTTCACATCGATCATCGCCGTTAAACCTGTATGTTCTTTTACCTTCGTCCAATCGATATGTGTTACATAATCCACAATAATCTTTTCCGCTTCTAATTTTCCAACCATCTTCTTTACTTCTTCTACTTCTATATTTAACAGCTTCGCTAATGTATCTACAGATAATCGACTACTTTTTTCAAGACAAGCTAATAATTCTAATTCCTTTTCTGTCACCATATAAATCATCCTTCCTTTTCGTTTGTGTCTAAATTATACAAATACCCTTTCCAGTTTGAAAAGAAGATTTTTTTAGTGAATTATGTCAAAATAAAGTGAAACTTTAATCAGCGGAATGCTTCACCCCGCTGATTATTAGTTGAACCAATCGGGCTTTTACGAGCAGTTGATCTCCCACCTCACTTCTTTGCCTCAGCCGTCTTTTTAGGTGGGAGTCTTACTGCTCGTTAAAGCGGGGTAAAGTGAAACTTTAATCAGCGGGAAAATGCGTGATAAAGCGAAAGGGGATGGAACCGTGAAACCAAAAGTTTATATTGCTGAACCAGTTCCAACATTTGTAGAAAACTATTTATCAGAACACTGTGATTATGAAAAATGGGAGCAAAATGAGAAGGTACCTCGTGATGTCCTATTGGAGAAAATACAAAATAAAGATGGCTTATTAAATTTCGGATCTGCTATTAATGAAGAATTATTAAATGTAGCTCCTAACTTAAAAGTAGTGAGCAACATTTCTGTCGGTTACGATAATTTTGATTTACAGGCGATGGAAAAGCGCAATGTCATTGGAACGAATACACCATATGTATTAGATGATACAGTAGCGGACCTTGTTTTCGCTCTTATGTTATCTGCTGGTCGCCGCGTCTGCGAACTCGACTCCTACGTGAAAAATGGTGAATGGAACGCCGAAATCGGAAAAGAGCACTTCGGGCTGGATGTACACCATAGTACAATCGGTATTATCGGAATGGGACGAATTGGAGAAGCCGTTGCAAAACGGGCGAAATTCGGATTTGATATGAATGTTCTGTATTATAACCGTCGCCGTAAAGAAGAAGCTGAACAAAAATTCGATGCTACATATTGTGATTTACAGACGTTACTCAAACAATCTGATTTTATTGTTCTTCTTACTCCATTAACAGATGAAACGTATCATCTTATCGGAGAAAAGGAATTTTCATTAATGAAAGAAACAGCAATCTTCATTAATGCCTCTCGCGGAAAAACAGTAGATGAAGAAGCGTTAATACATGCGTTAACCGAAAAGAAAATCTTTGCAGCGGGCATCGATACGTTTACACAAGAGCCGATTCAAAAAGATAATCCGCTCTTATCATTACAAAATGTTGTGACTTTACCACACATCGGATCTGCAACATTAAAAACTAGGCAGCAAATGGCTATGACAGCCGCTGAAAATTTAGTTGCAGGGTTACAAGGAAAAACACCGCCTAATATTGTTCGTGGATAATGATGAATAAGCAAAAGGCAAGATGACATCGTCATCTTGCCTTTTTTTGTTAACATATTTTTTTCTGCCTTGGAGATGATATGAACAAAAATCAATGGAGTGACAAAAAATGTATCACGAATATACTTGTCCTTATTTCACTTTTTCCACTCGCGGCACTACTATTCATTACGAATTGTATGAACATGACAACAAAACGGAACGTCCTACTTTCGTACTCGTTCACGGCTTTTTATCTTCCTCATTCAGTTACCGCCGCCTCATTCCTTTATTATCGAAAGCAGGAACAGTACTAGCTCTTGATTTGCCACCGTTCGGAAAAAGTGATAAGTCTCATCTCTTTAAGTATTCTTATCATAATTTAGCAACGGTTATTATCGATTTAATTGAACATTTATCTCTCTCAAATATTGTGTTAGTTGGGCATTCTATGGGTGGACAAATTTCTCTCTATGTAAACCGTATACGCCCTGAATTAATCTCAAAGACAATTTTACTATGCAGCTCTAGCTATTTAGCACGCGCAACCTTACCTTTACTGTACTCTTCTTATTTACCGTTCTTTCATTTATACGTAAAGAACTGGATTATACGGCGCGGGATTGTTCATAACTTAATGAATGTCGTTCATGATCACTCATTAATTGACGATGAAATGAAGGAAGGTTACTCCGCTCCTTTTTATGACAACCGTATATTCCCTGCTTTAACTCGTATGATAAGAGACCGTGAAGGTGATTTATCTTCAACTGAATTACAAAAAATCGAAACACCTACACTACTCATTTGGGGTGAAAAAGATCGTGTCGTCCCTGTACATGTAGGTCATCGGCTACACAAAGATTTACCAAATTCGAAATTTATTTCTTACGAAAACACAGGACATTTACTACCTGAAGAAAAGCCTGAACTTGTTTATGAAGAAATTATCGCTTTTTCTGCACAATAATACAAAAGGCTGTCGGAAATTCCGACAGCCTACAATGAACAACTTCCGCCTTCTTTTATTACAAGTAATTCCACAGCTAACTTCTCACATTTTCCAAGCGCAGGTACTTCCTCAAAAGACATAAAGTATATATGTTGAATCTTTTTTGCGATGTATTTTGGATCGTCGAACACACTTACGACGTTCACAACATCGCTCGCTTCTGTTTCATAAAACTCCGGTCCCATTTGAAACGGATCCCAATTCTTCACAACCTCTATCATCTTTTCATATGTACCCATTCGCTTCCCGCCTTTTCACTTTTTAGTGCTTTTCTTTATCCTATCACATCAGCTATTCTATAAGAAGAGAGAGAACTTTCATAACTTAACGGTTTACAGAAGAAGGGGGCAAACTTATGCAACTATTTCATAAAACAGTCAATCGACGTGGAACTCATAGTACGAAATGGGATACGTATAAAAATGAAGAACTTCTCCATGCTTGGATTGCTGATATGGATTTTGAAGTACCACAACCAATTCAGACTGCTTTAAAGAAACGTATCGAGCATCCTATTTTCGGCTATACACTTCCTCCCGAAAATATTGGAGATATTATTTGTAACTGGACAAAAAAACAGTACAACTGGGATATTCAAAAAGATTGGATTGTCTTCGCGGGAATCGTTCCAGCTCTTAGTGCGAGCATACAGGCCTTCACAAAGGAAAACGAATCCGTTCTCGTACAACCACCTATTTATCCCCCATTTTTCGAAATGGTCACAACAAACAACAGACGATTATGCGTGAGTCCTTTACAGAAACAAAATGATACATATACGATAGACTTCGATCATTTAGAAAAGCAATTTCAACAAGGCGTCAAACTCATGCTTCTTTGTAGTCCTCACAATCCAATCGGGCGTGTTTGGTCAAAAGAGGAACTTACACAACTTGGCACGTTATGTACAAAATATAATGTAATCGTTGTCGCGGATGAAATTCATTCCGATATTATTTACGGAGATCATACGCATACACCGTTCGCTTCCTTATCTGAAGAATTAGCAGCGCGCACGATTACTTGTATGGCTCCGAGTAAAACATTTAATATCGCTGGATTACAGGCATCGATTATTATCATTCCAAACGAAAAACTCCGTCAAACCTTTATATCTATCCAATATAGACAAGGTTTCCACGGATTAAATACATTTGCCTATACAGCGATGCAAAGTGCCTATACAGAATGTAATGATTGGCTACATGAAATTCGATTATATATAGAAGATAACGCTCAATTCGCTTGTAAATATATTAAAAATCACATACCCGCTCTTTCTGTAACGAAACCAGAAGGTAGCTTTTTATTATGGATCGATTGCTCCCGCCTACAGCTTTCTCGAAATGAACGCACTGCATTACTTGAGGAAAAAGGGAAAATCATCGTTGAACCTGGTGAGAAATACGGATTAGGCGGCGAAGAACATATTCGAATTAACATCGGCTGTCCAAGATCTGTTTTAGAAGAAATTTTAAATAGACTGCGCCATACGTTTTCAGAATAAGAAAGGAGGTAATTCGGGAAAACCTCCTTTATCAATATCTTTTCAAATACGTTTCACAAAAAAAGCTACCATGCACGGTAGCTTTTACTTTTTCTTCATATCCGACGCTTTTTTTACAATGACACCACAAGCAATTCGATCACCGGATTTACCTGTTGGTTGTGTCATACCATCATCAGCGTTTTCTGTAATAATAATAGACGCTCCATCTTTTCTATGAATCGTCGTTTTCCCTTCTTCAAGCGTTATGTGCGGCGCATCGATTTCTGCTTTAATCTTTCCAGAACCGTCTGCAATTACGTTCGGTAAATCACCGTTTTCTGCACCCTTCGGATTAAGAAGTCCATGCTTTTTATTATCAGGATTAAAATGATTACCAGATGATTCAAAACGTGGTGCTTTACACTCACCAATTTCGTGTACATGCAGTCCGTGCGCGCCTGGTGCGAAACCTTCCCCTTTAATCGTAATTTTCACTCCGCTTGTTTGCTGCACTACTTTCGCAGTCCCCACTTCATCGCCTGAAGCATTATGTAATTTCACGTCAATTTCTTTCGGCTTCCCTTGGTCACAACCTGCCATCAGAAATAATAAACAACAACTTAAAAAAAGCCGTTTTTTCATTCTATTCCCTCCAAAATATATTCTGCCCTTAGATTGTCCGAGCATAGAGGGAAACATACAAAAATGAGTTACTGTTTCTTTTCCGCTAAAAGTTTTTCTTCAACTTTCTGTAATCGCTCCGCTTCGCGTTTTGATACACGAATGAACATACGCCACGTAGCAACGGCACCAATGATAAATAGAACGCAAACAATCCCTGGAATAATATATTCTGTTTTATCTTCCGGAAAATATAAAGGCATCATACGGAACACTGCTACTAAAAATATAGACATATGCACATTCTTAGAGTATTCCTGCTTCTACGTGTCCTGCCTCGCCAATCACTCGCTACTACAGTTTGCTGTAACACTCCACAGGCGTAAATTTCGATGTAGCCCACCGTACATATATACAATCTATTTACGTTAGTATTGTATATTCTTTTGCTTGTAAAAGGTTGATCGCTGCGTTCAAATCTCTATCCATTACATTGCCACATTCACATGTATATACTCGGTCAGATAGCTTTAAATCCGCTTTCTTTTGACTGCAACATGAGCATAACTTTGACGATGGATAAAACCGGTCTACTTGACGTAATTCAATTCCATATTCCTCACATTTCGTCAAAAGCCACGTTTTAAAAGCAAAAAAAGACTGCTTGGCAATTGTTTTAGATAAATGTTTATTCTTCATCATACCTTTCACATTCAAATCTTCCACTGTAATAAACGTTGGCTTGGTTTTCACCACATTCGTTACAATAGACTTTACATACTCTATTCGAATATTCGCTAATCGAGCATGCAGCTTTTGCACTCTAAGAACATTTTTATCTATATTCACTCTTTTATTAGTAACAGATTTTTCACCTCTCTTTTTTAGATTTTCAAATTTACGTGCTAAAGAGCGTTGTTCACGTTTTAACCGTTTTTCTATCTTTTTTACTTTTATTGTTTTGTTGATGTTTTCATGAACGATACCATCGCTACGTGTAGCAAAATCCTTCACTCCTAAATCAATCCCTAGACCTAGTTTATTGAGTGCTAACTTTGTTGCCATTTCTTCCAATTCGCAAAGTACAGATACAAAATATCTTCCTGCTCTTTGATATACTGTGCCACTTTTTACATTTGCATTTTTAGGGATATACCCATATTCTTTTAACCTTGTCCAACCAATTGTGGGGATTTTTACTCTATGCCTTTCAACTGTCCAATCTGTTTTATTGTTTTTAGGGAAATAACACTTCACATCTTGCTTCTTCTTTTTCTTATATCGTGGAAATTTGGATAACCCTTTAAAAAATCGCTTAAAAGCTTTATCCCCATTCATAATCGCTTGTTTTACAGCTTTACTTGATACTTCTTTTATCTACTGATCACATTTTTTTGTATAGACATTGTTCAACCATTTAGAAAAGTCATACCCACTCAGAAACTTCCCTTCAGCTTCATACAACTCTTTGTTTTTAGAGATATACAGGTTGTAAACATATCTACATACACCAATCGTTTGATTTATTTGGGTTGTTTGTTCTTTTGTCGGATGGATTTCTATTAGATATGCTCTTTTCATAAATCTTCATCCTCGATATTTTCTTTTTGTATTTCCTTAACCCGTAAATTCTACAACTAAATACATGAACGATAGATAGTAAGTCTTGAATAAGCTCTTCCAGTGAAGATAATTTTCATTAGTTAAAACAATAACCTTTCCCCAATACGTATGAACCTAACTCTGTGATTTTTTTACAGATACATTGTTATTTCAGCAAATTTTTGGTTTATATTGTTTCATAGGTAGACTGCATTTATATGTATTTGTGTATATTTTATATAACTGTATTTAGATTCTTATCTGAGAATGCATGATAAGAATATACATCAGAATTTTCTGTTATATCACTTTAAATTATAGTGGAACCTATCCATATTCTCAAGGGGGCATTCCGAAAGCGAATGATTTCTTTGACTCCTTCGCACACTTTCCTTACTATAAACTTGAGGTGAAAAATATGAGAGAAACATTTGAAATTGGTGAAATCGTTACTGGTATTTATAAAACTGGCAAATACATCGGCGAAGTTACAAATAGCCGTCCTGGCAGTTACGTCGTAAAAGTGTTAGCTGTTTTAAAACATCCGGTGCAAGGTGACTTACATAACGTAAAACAAGCTGACGTACCATTTTTCCATGAAAGACGTGCTTTAGCTTTCCGTGAACAGACAAACATTCCAGAGCAAATGGTGAAGAAATATGAAGGAGAAATTCCAGAGTATACAGAGTCACTCAAATTAGCATTGGAAACTCAAATGAATTCATTTTCTGAAGATGATTCACCTTTTGCGGTTCGTAGTCTAGAAACATTAGAGCAGTTAAAAAAAGACTACAAACTTTAAAAAAACAAAACGACCAAATTACATACTGTGCAATTTGGTCGTTACTGTGTACTCACTTTCTTTAACACTTTTGAAAAATCAACGAGTTCTCCTAACGTTGGAGGTGCTGGTTTCACTAAATACTCTTTATCTTTTTCTACTAATTTAAAAATATTATACGTCGTCATCGCATCATCTAGCGCACAATGATGCTTACCCGTCCCTGCTTTTCCATACGCCTCAATTGCTTTCCACAATCCTGTTTGATTTCTCTCCCCAAAAAACTTCTTATACTCAAGTGATAAATCACGACACTGTCCTAAGAACGGAAAGTCTACTCTTGCCATTTCACAATTATGCTTCAACACTTTCATATCCATATTTCCCCACGTAACAATGGTTGGTTTACATCTCCTTTCATATTCTGCAAGTTTTTCAACGAGTTCTGGAAACGAAATTCCTTTATCTACGACTTCTTGTTTAATTCCTAAAAATTTCTTACATCGATCCGTTAAAGAAGGAAAAGTTTTCGGCCTAACATGAGCTGAATACGTGTCTTCTACCTTACAGCCAACAACCGAAACGAGTCCTACCTCAATGATTTCCGGGAAAAATCCTTTTGGTTTTTTTCTGTGCTGGGGCATCGTAAACTCAAAATCCAAAAATAAAAATCGTTGTTCATCCATACGATCCCTTCCTTATCATCTTTGTCATTCCTTTCTATTTGACACTCCTACACGAACAAGCTCGAATGCTAATTCCATTTTAAATATTCAGATTGGATGTATCTTATATATATGTCAAATGCCCACAAATATTTTTAAAAATAAGAAAAAATGACCGATGCAGAAAATATGACAAAATAAGCCCTTTCATTTACATCCCCCTTTTTTCTACTTTATAATGACGTTATGTGTGTTTCATCTAGTTAATTTTTTGACACACTAAGAAAAGTGAATGGAAGGAGATGAGAGTTTTGCACGAAACAACGCAAGAGCTCGCAAACTGGCAGTATTATTTTGCTATCGCAGTCTTTTTAATTACATATGCCATTATTATTTCAGAAAAAATTAATCGCGCTGTCATCGCACTTCTTGGTGCAGCACTCATGGTAATTATGGGGGTCGTTGATTTACACAACGCCTTTACGAAACATATTGAATGGGGGACGATTACGCTACTCATCGGTATGATGATTCTGGTGAACATTACAAGTAAATCGGGTGTCTTCCAATACGTTGCCATTAAAGCAGCAAAAGGGGCGCAAGGAAATCCAATTAAAATTTTAATTTCACTTTCCTTACTTACTGCGCTTGGTTCCGCATTTTTAGATAACGTTACAACTGTACTTCTTGTTGTTCCAGTTACTTTATCTATTACGCGCATACTGAAAGTAAATCCTGTTCCTTATTTACTTTCTGAAATTATTTTTTCAAACATTGGAGGAACAGCAACATTAATTGGTGATCCACCTAACATTATGATTGGTTCTGCAAATAAGCATTTAGATTTCAATGCGTTCTTATTCAACTTAGCACCTATCGTAATCATTATTATTGCTGTTACAGCGACAATACTTTACTTCATGTACCGTAAACAATTAATTGCTGATCCTGTACAAATTAAAAAATTAATGAGTTTAGATGAAAAACAATACATTAAAGATCCAGTATTAATGAAAAAATCTTTAACCGTACTTGGACTTACAATCGTAGGTTTCATGACTCATTCGATCTTCCATGTTGATGCAGCTATCATCGCTTTAACTGGTGCTACTGTACTTATGCTAATCGGTGTGAAAGAGCATGAAATTGAAGAGGTATTCGCAAGTGTAGAGTGGGTAACAATCTTCTTCTTCGCAGGACTATTCGTACTTGTTGGAGGACTTATTGATATCGGCCTTATCAAAATGTTAGCTCAAAAAGTAATTGGAATAACGGGCGGAGATGTTTCTTACGCATCTATCCTTATTTTATGGGTATCTGGTATCGCCTCTGCAACAATTGATAACATTCCATTCGTTGCAACAATGATCCCACTTATTAACGATATGGCAGTTGGGCTAGGTTTATCACCTTCTGACGCACAAATCGACGTATTATGGTGGGCATTAGCATTAGGTGCTTGTCTAGGTGGAAACGGAACATTAATCGGAGCTTCTGCTAACGTAATTGTTGCAGGTATCGCAAGTCGTGAGGGCCATAAATTTAGCTACATGGAATTCCTTAAAGTCGGCTTCCCAATTATGATCGTTTCATTAATCATTTCTCATATTTATATTTATTTACGCTACCTTATGTAGTAGAAAAAGGGCTGTCACATGTGACAGCCCTTTTTTCTTGGTCAACGAAATATCTATTAACCAACAAAGAGCTGTTCCAAAATATATTCGAAACAGCTCCCCACATATATCTACTCGTTATACCTTACCGGCTCATTCCGAATAATGAACAAGTGAATCGGTAAGAAAACCGAAAATGTGATTGTATGAATAATCGTAAACAATATAGAATTCGTTCCGTATCTATCTAAAATTGCGTAGATAAGATAAATAGACAGCACAATCGATACAGCTGTTGCTAATAAATATAGAATTGGTACGAAGTTAAAAATGAAACACGCGACATATATGCCGAATACTTTCCATCCTGCTTCTTCTTTTAAGAAATCCGGTAATTTGTCTTTTGCTAAATCACCCCATATCTTACTATTTAAAAAAGGAATAAACGCAAGAGCACCATCCGTTGCACCATCATTTTTCGCCATCGTATACAGTGCAAAAGCCGTTAATAAATACGCAATAATTGCCCAAATCAATACAACAAGAATAAACGCAAAACTAAGAGCAAAGAAACCTGCTAGTACGCCTTGATCTTCCATCTTATCCTCTCCTCTCTACTCTCAACATATTTCATTACTTTACAAGTTATGTTTTAAAATTTATCCAAACTCTCTGTATAATAATAGGAGCGAGATAATAAGAGAGGAGAACGCACTTATGCATCCATTTGTACAAGCATTACAAGAGCATTTCACAGCCCATAAAAATCCTGAAAAAGCAGAACCGATGGCACGTTATATGAAAAATCACTTCCCATTTCTCGGTATTCAAACACCTGAAAGAAGACAACTATTGAAAGACGTCATCCAAATACATACTCTCCCAGATCAAAAAGATTTCCAAGTTATCGTACGTGAGCTTTGGGATTTACCAGAACGTGAATTTCAAGCGGCCGCACTCGATATTATGCAAAAATATAAAAAGCATATAAACGAAACTCATATCCCGTTTTTAGAAGAACTCATTGTAACAAAATCTTGGTGGGATTCTGTTGATAGCATCGTCCCTACATTTTTAGGGAATATCTTTTTAAAACATCCAGAATTAATTTCTGCCTATATTCCAAAATGGATTGCATCAGATAACATATGGTTACAACGCGCCGCTATTTTGTTCCAGCTAAAATACAAACAAAAGATGGATGAAGAACTTCTTTTCTGGATTATTGGACAACTACATTCTTCAAAAGAATTTTTCATTCAAAAAGCGATTGGCTGGATCCTTCGCGAGTATGCAAAAACGAAGCCCGATGTCGTTTGGGAATACGTGCAAAATAACGAGCTTGCTCCCCTTAGTAAACGTGAAGCAATTAAGCACATTAAACAAAATTACGGAATAAATAACGAAAAAATAGGCGAGACTCTATCATAGATAGACGCGTTCCTCTATTGAGATTTAAAAAAGAACGTGTTAGAATATGTTCATTATTATTAATATAAGTAGCGATGAAGGACTTATAAGTACTTGCACAAAAAGCGATTCAGGGATAGTGAAAGCCTGATGCCGCAAGGAAACGGCAGTCCCGAGCAATACGTGATAAAGTGGATGCACCTGTTGTGTATCAACTAGGGTGGAACCGCGGGCAAACGCTCGTCCCTAGGCAATTAAGCCTTGGGATGAGCGTTTTTTTATGTTTTTCAAAGCATATACTGCTCGTTTCATAAGTACCTGAGCACGTCATCGCCAATACGTTAACTTTCAAAAGGAGGATTTTATTATGTATTCAATGGAACAAGTTGTAAACTTAGCGAAACATCGCGGTTTTGTTTTCCCTGGTTCTGAAATTTACGGTGGTCTTGCAAACACTTGGGATTACGGTCCACTTGGAATCGAATTAAAAAATAACGTTAAAAAAGCTTGGTGGAAAAAATTCATTCAAGAATCTCCATACAACGTTGGTTTAGACGCAGCTATTTTAATGAACCCAAAAACTTGGATCGCTTCTGGTCACGTTGGTAACTTCAACGATCCAATGATCGACTGTAAAAAATGTAAAGCGCGTCACCGTGCTGACAAATTAATTGAAGATGCATTAGATGCAAAAGGCATCGAAATGGTTGTTGATGGTCTTACTTTCGACCAAATGGCTGACTTAATGAAAGAACATGAAGTAAAATGTCCTGATTGCGGTAGTGAAGAGTTCACTGAAATCCGTCAGTTCAACTTAATGTTCAAAACATTCCAAGGTGTTACAGAGTCTAGCACGAACGAAATCTTCCTTCGTCCTGAAACAGCACAAGGTATTTTCGTAAACTTTAAAAACGTACAACGCTCTATGCGTAAAAAACTTCCATTTGGTATTGGCCAAATCGGTAAGAGCTTCCGTAACGAAATCACGCCTGGTAACTTCACATTCCGTACACGTGAATTCGAACAAATGGAACTTGAATTCTTCTGTAAGCCTGGTGAAGATTTAGAGTGGTTCGCATTCTGGCGTGAAACTTGTAAGAACTGGTTACTTTCACTTGGTATGACTGAAGAAAGCATGCGTCTTCGTGACCACGGTGAAGAGGAATTATCTCATTACAGTAACGCAACAACTGATATTGAATTTAGATTCCCATTCGGTTGGGGCGAACTATGGGGCGTAGCATCTCGTACAGACTTCGATTTAAAACGTCACATGGAACACTCTAATGAAGACTTTAACTATATCGATCCACAAACGAATGAGCGTTACGTACCGTACTGCATCGAGCCATCTTTAGGTGCTGACCGTGTAACATTAGCATTCTTATGTGATGCATATGAAGAAGAGCAATTAGAAAACGATTCTCGTACAGTTCTTCGTTTCCACCCTGCTTTAGCACCATACAAAGCAGCTATCTTACCATTATCTAAAAAGCTATCTGAAGGTGCTACTGAAGTATTCGCAGAACTAGCTAAAGACTTCATGGTAGACTTTGACGAAACTGGTTCTATCGGTAAACGTTACCGTCGTCAAGACGAAATCGGTACACCATTCTGTATCACTTACGACTTCGACTCAGTTGAAGACAAAGCTGTTACAGTACGTGACCGTGACACAATGGAACAAGTTCGTATGCCAATTAGCGAGCTAAAAGGTTTCTTAGAGAAGAAAATCCAGTTCTAATTATAAAAAAGAGGCGCTCTATTGAGCCGCCTCTTTTTACTTTTCACGTTTTTCTTTAATTGCTACTGTACATCTTGATATACATAGTAAATCATCATTCTCATCAATAATACGTACATCCCAAACCATCGTTGAATGTCCTCTATGTATCGGTGTTCCGATCGCTGTTACAATCCCATCTTTCTTTGAGCGAATGTGATTTGCATTAATTTCTAGACCGAAACAAATACATTTCTCTTGATCAATTAAATTGTATGAACCAACACTTGCTACTGTTTCCGCTAATGCAAGAGATGCACCGCCG
Organism: Bacillus cereus group sp. N6; assembly: GCF_016483705.1. Lineage (NCBI taxonomy): Bacteria > Bacillati > Bacillota > Bacilli > Caryophanales > Bacillaceae > Bacillus > Bacillus cereus group sp. N6. The sequence goes on along the minus strand of NZ_JAEHBI010000012.1, from coordinate 88,982 downwards.
TGTAAAAAACCAAACGGCTGATGCGTACGCTCATCAACAGGCATCGTAGCAACCACCTTATCTTCTGTCATCTCTAACAACTCAATTCCAAGTGAATCCATTAAAGTTTTTCCCATATCGTTTCCTCCTTCTCTTACTTTAATTGAATGTATAATTTTACCTATTTATTTTCAAACTACTTATAACACTTATATAAGGAGGTTTCACCTAAATGAAACAGAAATTTTGTATATTACTGCTTATGTTCTCCTTGCTGACTATTGTACCAAATTGTGCACTAGCAGCCAAAGCATCCAACCTGACAATCGATGTTCAGACTGTAACACAAAAAGGTAAGAAACCTTATATAGAATATCAAATTAACAGACCTTCGTTTCACAATTTTTCCGATTCTAAATTTCAAAATAAGCTCAATTTCTATTACAAAAAATCTACTGACAAATTTAAAACAAAATTAGAAAAAGACGCAAAAAAATATTATAAAGAAACAGAAGGATCTAGTACACCTTTTCATCCGTACGTGGCGAATGTTGATTATAAAGTCTCCCTAAATAAACCACCGTTGCTCAGCCTATATGTGAATTACTATCAATATACAGGCGGAGCACACGGTCTTTATAAGTGGAAGGCAAACACATTTGATTTAAAAGAAAAAAAGTTACTACACTTAGACGATCTATTTCAACCAGAAGATAAATATAAAGAAATAATCCGTGCTGAGATTGTAAGACAAATTAAACAAAATGAAAGTATTTATTTTCCCGATGCAACTGAAAAGGTCATGAGCACGAAAAAGTTCCACTTCTTTTTAGAACCGGACAATCTCGTCATTTATTTCCCTTTATATGAGATTGCTCCTTATTCAAGCGGAATCCCTCAATTTCGTATTCCGTATACGTTGCTAAGAGAGTATTTGAAGCCTTCTTATCAAAATATTTTGATTGACAACAAGTAAATATTTTCGCTACGATAATGTTAACCTAAAAACAACAGGAGGTTAACATTATGAGGAGATTTCATGTTTTAGATTTAGCATTAGCTGCCATGTTCGTCGCTCTTATGGCCATTGGTGCAAATATTGTATCTTGGGCACCATTCCTGCAAGTAGCGGGTATCCCATTATCTATGCAACCATTTTTCGCAATTTTAGCAGGGCTTCTTCTTGGAAGTAGACTTGGCGCATTATCAATGACTGTGTATATGCTCGTTGGCTTAGCTGGTGCACCAATCTTCGCTAACTTCAAAGCTGGATTCGGAGCACTTTTAGATCCTACTGGTGGTTTTATTATTGCATTTATTATCGTTGCTTACGTATCCGGAAAACTAGTAGAACAAAAAGAACGACCAACATTCAGTACATTTGCAATTGCCTCTTTCACAGGAATCATTTTAACGTATATTATCGGTACTACTTATATGTACGGGGCAGTCAATTTCTTCATGGGTGGTAATATGAGTTATAAAGCGGCTTGGATGATTATGATGTGGTTCGCAGTAAAAGATATTGCATTTACCATTATCGGTGCTATTATCGCACCTCGCATATACTATGCTGTACGTCGTTCCGCTTATCAGCATTCTCATTCGACGATTTCATAATAAAAAAGAGTTATTTCAGTACACTGAAATAACTCCTTTTTTATATTAAGACTGTTGCTTCGTGTGTTCTTCTAAAATTTTCTGCATCATTGGAACCATGTCATCACGTAATTCTGGGTGTCGCAGAGCCATTTCGATTGTCGTTTGAACGAATCCTAACTTTTCACCTACGTCGTAGCGCTTTCCTTCGAAATCGTAAGCAAATACACGTTGAATTTCGTTTAAGTTTTGGATTGCATCTGTTAACTGAATTTCACCACCAGCACCAACATGTTGCTGTTCTAAGAACATGAAGATTTCAGGTGTTAAAACGTAACGTCCCATAATTGCTAAGTTTGAAGGTGCTGTACCTGCTGCTGGTTTCTCAACGAAATTGCGAACTTGGTAACGACGTCCTTCCTGCTCTAATGGGTCGATAATTCCATAACGGTGTGTTTCATCTTCTGGAACCGTTTGTACACCAATAACAGAAGAAAGCGTTTTATCATATTCTTCAATTAATTGACGTAAACATGGTTTTTCAGCTTGAACGATATCATCACCTAATAAAACAGCGAATGGCTCATCACCAATGAATTTACGTGCACACCAAACAGCGTGTCCTAATCCTTTTGGTTCTTTTTGACGGATATAGTGAATATCTACCATTTTTGAAGAAGCCTGTACTTTTTCAAGTAACTCATACTTTTTCTTTTCTAATAAGTTTTGCTCTAACTCAAATGCATTATCAAAATGATCTTCAATAGAGCGCTTCGTTTTACCAGTAACGATAATAATATCTTCGATTCCTGATTTTATTGCTTCTTCTACAATGTATTGGATAGTTGGTTTATCTACTATCGGTAACATTTCTTTTGGCATTGCTTTTGTAGCTGGTAAAAAACGTGTTCCTAATCCAGCTGCTGGGATTATGGCTTTTCTTACTTTTTTCATCACAAAATACCCTCTCTTCTGTCAGAATCAATAACGATTATTTCCTTACATAAAACAAAAGGGAGGTTTCACTCCCTTTCGTTCCTTACTACTTAAAATTACTTTATATTATAAACGATTCATAATATCTTCTTTAATAGTAAGTAACTTTTGTTCACTATTTTGTAAAGAATTATCTTGAACACCGAAGTAGAACTTAATCTTCGGTTCAGTTCCAGATGGGCGTAGGCAGAACCAAGAACCATCTTCTAATTGATATTTTAACACATTTGATTTCGGTAAGTGAATCTCTTCTTTATGTCCATCTTGTAAAGATGTAACGATGCTCGCTTTATAGTCTTCAACAGCTACAACTGTTAAGCCCGCTACTTCTTTCGGAGGATTTTCACGGAATGTTGCCATCATTTCTTGAATTTGTTCCGCTCCATCTTTTCCTTTTAACGTTAACGATACAAGATCTTCACGGAAGAAACCGTACTTCTCAAATACTTCTAATAAACCATCGTATAACGTTTTACCTTGTGATTTGTAGTATGCAGCTACTTCACATGCAAATAGAACAGATTGTACTGCATCTTTATCACGACAGAATGGACGGATTAAATAACCATAGCTTTCCTCATAACCGAATTGGAATTCGTATTGTCCGCTTTCTTCATACTGTTTAATTTTCTCACCGATAAATTTAAATCCAGTTAACGTATCAACTGTATCTAAACCGTATGCTTTCGCGATTGTACGGCCAATTTCAGACGTTACGATTGTTTTTAATACAACACCGTTCTCTGGAAGCGTTCCGTTTTCTTTCTTTTGAGATAATAAGTAATCAAGCATTAATGCACCTGTTTGGTTACCCGTTAATACTTGGAACTCACCATCGTGATTACGAACTGCAACGCCTAGACGGTCTGCGTCAGGATCCGTTGCGATTAACACATCTGCGCCTACCTTCTCACCGTCACGAATTGCATACTCAAACGCTGCATGCTCTTCTGGGTTCGGTGATTTTACTGTAGAGAAGTTCGGATCTGGTAACTCTTGCTCTTTTACAACTGTTACATCTATAAATCCAACTTCTTCTAAACCACGGCGCACAGAAATATTTGATGTTCCATGTAATGGTGTAAAGACGATTTTTAAGTCTTTTCCAACATTTTGTACCATTTCTTTATTAATGATGACATTGTTCAATTCTGTTGCATATGCATCATCTACTTCTTGTCCAACAATATGTAATAAACCGTCAGCTTTTAATTGCTCCACATTAGCAACCTCAACTGTTAACTCATCCTCTACTGCATTTACATAGCTAATTAACTCATCAGCTTCTTTTGGAGGCAACTGCCCACCATCTTCACCATATACTTTATAACCGTTATATTCCGGCGGATTATGGCTTGCCGTAAGAACGATTCCACTTACTGTATGTAAATGACGAACTGCGAAAGAAAGCACTGGCGTTGGACGTAAGCTTTCAAACACATATGTTGTGATACCGTGTGCACCAAGTGTAGCAGCTACTTCCATTGCAAATTCAGGTGATTTATGACGAGAATCGTACGCTACAACAACACCGCGTTTTTTCGCTTCTTCACCTAATTTTTCAATAAACTTCGCTAATCCTTGTGTTGCTTTACGAACTGTATATACGTTCAAACGGTTCGTACCAGCACCAAGTTCACCACGCATACCACCTGTGCCGAATTCTAGATTTTTATAAAAGCTGTCCTCAATTTTCTTCTCATCTTGCTTCATGTTTTCTAACTGTTCTTTTAGTTCTGCGTCTAACTCTGCATAGGAAAGCCAGCGACTAAATTCTTGTTTCCAGTTCATATTTCTATCTCCTCTCGCTTGTCATACCTTTATTATATGAAAAAAACAACCTGTATCTCAATATTTTTTACAATCTAACAGGATTTTACTAGGAATATTTGTATACACTATGGTTAAATACTCCACTAAAGGGAATGAGGATTATGCAAGAATGGGGCTTGTCAGAAGAGCTCAAAATACAAACAAAGCAAATGATTGAAATTGCTGAGAAAGAATTATCAATTATGAGACAAGCAATTGATAAAGAAGATGAATGTATTTTGTGCAAAATGGAAGATATTCATCATATGTTAGCAAACGTACAAACATTGGCAGCTACATACTATATTCAAGCGTATTTATCACCTTATACTGAAAGCTCACATTCTATTACAGCAACTGTCCAACATTTAAGCGCCCGAAAACACGGGGCTCTTATTGTTGTGGAAAGAAACGAACCACTTGACTCTCTCATTCAAACTGGAACAACATTACATGCTCATTTAACCTCACCGTTACTTGAATCCATTTTCTATCCAGGTAACCCTCTTCATGACGGAGCCGTTCTCGTTAAAAATGATCATATTGTTTCAGCTGCCAATATTCTTCCGTTAACGAAAAGCACAGAAGTTGATCCTGAACTAGGAACACGTCACAGAGCTGCGATTGGCTTATCAGAAAAAAGCGACGCACTTATTTTAGTTGTCTCTGAAGAAACAGGTCGCACTTCATTCGCTTTAAATGGAACGTTATATACGATTTCTTTATAGGATCCATCTTTTCCTATAGAACAGTACAATAGGAAATGAAATTATATCGACTTAACGAAAAAAAATGACAATAATCATACCAATAAAAAAGGCTGTTCCAAAATATCGGAACAGCCTTCTCTTATGGATCTTACTCTTCTCCGAAACGTTCAACAAGTGTTGCAAGTGTACGTACCATTGCACCTGTTGCTCCAGCTGGCCCTAAATCATGCGCTCCTGACGTTTCAGATGTTCCAGCGATGTCTAAGTGTACCCAAGGTGTATCTTCAGCAAATTCACCTAAGAATGTACCTGCCATAACCGCATGTCCTTCGCGGCCTGGTGAGTTATTTAAATCGGCAAACTTACTGTTTCGAACGCGTTCTTTATCACGATCAAAAATCGGTAATTGCCAAATTGATTCATCTGTTTCCATAGACGCCTCTAGCACTTGCTCAAACAACTCTTCATTGTTTGTCATTGCGCCTGTCGTCTGATTTCCAAGTGCAACAATTACACCACCTGTTAATGTCGCAACATCAATAAGATAGTTTGCACCTAGTTTTTTCGCATACGTAATACCGTCAGCTAACGCTAGGCGACCTTCTGCATCTGTATTTAATACTTCAATTGTTTTTCCGCTCATAGATGTGATTACATCGTCTGGCTTAAATGCTGTACCACTTACAACGTTATCAGTTGATGGAATAACAGCGATCACATTTTGCTCTGGGCGAAGTTCACCGATAATTTCCATCGCACCTAATACAGACGCAGCACCGCCCATATCACCTTTCATACCGACCATGCCTTCACGTGGTTTTAAAGAATAACCACCTGTATCGTATGTAATCCCTTTTCCAACGAATCCAATGACATCTGTCCACTCTTCTTTTCCTTTATAAATAAGAGCAATCATTTTTGGTGGCTCTGTACTACCTTGGTTTACTGCAAGTAACGCACCCATACCAAGATCTTCCATCTCTTCTTTCTCAAGAACTTTATAATCCATATCATACTTTTCCGCTAACTCAACAGCATACTCAGCAAGCTTTGTTGCTGTTAATACGTTTGGCGGCATATTTACAAGTGTACGAGCTGAATTTGTTGCACGTCCATGTACGTAGCCAACTGTTAATGCAGCTTCAATTTCTTGTGCATCTTCTGCTGTAATAGCCGTGAACTTCTCTAGTTCCACACGATCCTTTTTATCTGATTTATACGTTTGTAACTCATATGTACCAAGACCTTGTACTTCTGCTGCAATATGAGCTACATCAATTGCATCTAATTTCTCTGTTACGAAAGAATCAAGTAAGATTGCTGCATCTTGTACTTTTGCTGCTTGTAACGTTTTAAATGCCTTACCAAGAGCAGCACGCAACGTTTCTGTCGTGTAAGACTCTTTCTTACCTAAACCAACGAAATAATAACGTTTCACATTTGTTTTTCCTAAACTATGTACTTTTGAAATAACTTTCTTCTTCGTAGAAAGTTCTTTCTCTTCTAATAAAACTTGTAGTTGTCCTTCAAACGCTTTGTCCAGTTCTTGTACAAAACTACTCGTTTTCTCTTCTTCAAATAAGGCAACGATTACCGCTTCATGGCTTGCTAATTCTTTTTGTACTTGAAACATGTTCAGACCCCCTAAATTTCTCTACTCTGCCTTTATTATAACTTTATTTTCGATAAAATGCGACAATTCTAACTTCTGTTACATCCTATATAATCCATATTTCTTCTATTTATAAAATAAAAAAGTCTAGCGTAATTACCACTAGACTATCTTTGTTTTAAATATTGACCACGAAACACTTGCATCGTTTCATCTTGATTTAACATCGTTAACTCTTCTTCTGAAAACTTACCATTTCCAACTTTCACTACATACACATTCACTTTTTTCTTACCCCATTGGCTATAAACATCTTTCACCGTATCATAATACAGATCAAGACGGTTTCCTTTTATTGCACCGCCCTTATCAGCTACTACACCGTACCCATAACCTGGTACGAATAGAATCGTTCCAATTGGGAATACGCGTAAGTCCGCAGCGATTGTGGAATATAAATCCCTTTTCACCTTAACTCCTGAATATGTAATACCATACTCCGGATGTCCCGGTCTCTTACCAGTTGACTCAATTCCCGACGTATAACCTGTTGCAGTCATTTCAATTGAACGATATTTAGACCAGTCGTTTGCCTGCTCTAAAGCATTTATCACTTCTTTACTCGGAGCAACATTTCTCTTAACTTCTGCTGCATGTACTTCTTTTGCACTCGTTCCCTCATATTTCTTTACAATCTCTAATAAAGAAACTCCTGTGAAAGCATTCCATGTTACGCATAATGCGGATACAAGTAAACAAGTCATCATAATGCGAATACAATATCGTTTTAACATTTTTATATTCCACACTCCTTCATCGTTAATCATTCCCTATACGATGAAGGAATATGCAAAAAAATAATCCCCAAATGAATTGGAGATTAAAACATTTGATATCCGCTTTTCCGAAGTTTCTTAATGACAATTCCGGCTAAAGCAGCACCTACTAATCCAGTAGATAGAATAAACACATCTGCCTGCCCTAAATGCGATACACTTGTCCCAAATGAAGAGAATGTTTCTTTCGGCTTTGAAAAATAATCCCACACACTCGCCTTATTAATAATAAGTATACAAACAATCGGATACACAATAACCATTACCCATGTCGCTCGCAATATCATGTTGAGTAAAAATCCAATTCCAAAAAACAAAATAAAAAATAACATCATTGAAATAAGTAGTACTGGTATACTCACTCTTTCTCCCTCTCCTTCGCATGCGCCGTAAATACATGATAGGCTGTATAACCAAATTGCTCTCCTGGATCTAATGTTTTGTTCATCTCAAGATGTAGTTCTGATCTTCCTTCAAACAAATATTTGATAAGTAGAGACGTATTTGGATCGTCCGCAATCGTATCTGGATGTAAAAATGCTACTTCAGACAATTCCTTCTCCTGTACAATAATGTTTTCTCCTTCAGGCTCCAAAAGGAAAATAATCATATTATCACTAATCTCATTGCGAATCACGCCCGATCGAACACCAATGATCCCCTTCACATGAGCGACGATACCTGTCTCTTCTAACACTTCACGTTTCACAGCTTCATCAACCGTCTCACCTTCATTTACAAAACCAGCCGGCAAAGACCATTTCCCCTTTAATCCACTATATTTTTTCTTAACGAACAGCCACCTGCCATCTTTTGTAGCTACTAAGCCACCAACAGCTAGCCATACTTTCCCTCGCTTCTCCATGATGTAATACCCTCCTCTATCAGAACGGACAGAATATTCTTTCTTTTTTATATATTATACTATATTTTTTAAATGAAAAAAGCAGAAACAGCTCTTAGCCGTTTCTGCTTTTTCTACTATATATTAAAAGAACTTTAATTTACCTTTTTTAAGAACTAATAAAGGTCCACCTAATAAGAATAGGTAACGGTTATCGATAACTTTCTTCATGAAGGAAGCTTTCCAACCTGTTAACTTTTTGCCCATAACAACGCCCATTGCATCGTCATGACCTAAAGAACATACAGATCCTTTATTGTCGAATGCGAATTTTTTCATTTCGCCTTTACCACGAACTAACACAGTTAAGTTGTGTGCAATGTTGTAACCTTCTTGAATTGCGATTTGTGCCGTTGGTGGGTATGGACGATTAATTTCTTCGTTAATGATTAACGCTGCGTCACCAACCATAAATACATCTTCGTATCCTGGAGCGTGCATGTACTCATCAACTTTTACACGTCCGCGCATTGCTTCAAAGCCAGACTCTTCTACAATACCGTTACCACGAACACCCGCAGCCCAAACTACTGTTTCAGACTTAATTAATTCAGTATCATCGCCGTTTGCAACGATAATACCTTCTTCAGTTGCTTCTTTAATTGCTGTACCGATGCGGAATTCTACACCTTTTTTCTCAAGTTGTTTTACAGCGTATTCTACTAATGCCGGATCGAAACCTGGAAGTGCTGTCGGAGCAGCTTCTACACAGATAATACGTGCTTTTTCACGTGGTACATTGTACTCTTTGCAAAGTTCAGGAACACGGTTTGCAAGCTCACCTACGTACTCGATACCAGTAAATCCAGCACCACCAACAACGATTGTTACTAACTCATCGCGCTTTTCAGTTGCATATTTAGCGAAACTAGCTTCCATATGCTCACGAATTTCACGAGTTGCATTAATGTTAGCAATTGAGAATGCATGCTCTTTTAATCCTGTAATTCCGAATGTTTCTGATTCGAAACCAAGACCGATTACTAAATAGTCATACTCTAGCTCGCCGTCTTTTAAGATGATGCGTTTTTCAGCAGCTTTAATTTCTACTACTGTGTCTTGTACAAAGTTCACTTTATTTGTATCAATAACGTCTTGAATATCTAGACAGATTTTTTCATCTTGTAATGTACCAGCTGCGCTCTCATGTAACCAAGTCGCTTGGTAGTGATAGCTGTTGTTGTTTACTAACGTAATTTCAGCTTCATTTACAGATAATGCTTTTTGCAGACGAACAGTCGTAATCATCCCGCCATAACCTGCACCTAAAACTACGATTTTTGGAGTCTTCACCAAATCACAACCCTTTTCTTTATATAATAGTAATGAAAAATAATACCAAGTACTAAAAACTATATTTGTCAAGAATGTGGAATTTATCACATTCTATATCATAACAAAACGCAGTCAAAAAATCGTACGAATTTTGTCATAGAAATTTAACATAATACTTCCCTATATTAGTCGGTTTTATTCCAGAATTCAAGCGTCTGGAGAATTATCAATATTTTAAAATAACATAGCGTTTTCAAGGGTTTTTCAGCCTTTTTTTCATGTATTTTCCTTTCACCATATTTTATACAATTAAAAAAGCATCTATGCGAAAACTTACACACAATTCAGTCGTTTTCAGAAGTATTATGAACTCAAATATGCTATCATTTATTTGAAAGTGTCATCATTTGCAGGATTTTCGTGTACATATGAACAATATATGAAATCAATATCAAAATTCCATCTATAGGGGGAATGAAAGTGGCAGAAAATCAAAAAGTTTACGACATAACGATTATTGGTGGTGGTCCAACAGGGCTGTTCACAGCATTTTATGGCGGTATGAGACAAGCAAGTGTAAAAATCATTGAAAGCTTACCTCAACTTGGAGGACAATTATCCGCACTCTACCCTGAAAAATACATTTATGATGTAGCTGGATTTCCAAAAGTGCGCGCACAAGAACTAGTTGATAACTTAAAAGAGCAAATGAAGAAATTTGATCCAACCGTTTGTTTAGAAGAAGCTGTTGATACGCTTGAGAAACAAGCTGACGGTATATTTAAACTTGTTACGAATAAGCAAACTCACTATTCTAAATCAGTTATTATTACTGCTGGCAATGGTGCTTTCCAACCACGCCGCTTAGAATTAGAAGGTACAGCAAAGTATGAAAAGAAAAACTTACATTATTTCGTTGATGATATGAATAAATTTGCTGGTAAGCGCGTCGTAGTATTTGGCGGCGGCGACTCAGCTGTTGATTGGACAATGATGTTAGAGCCGATCGCTGAAAAAGTTACAATCGTTCATCGCCGTGATAAGTTCCGTGCACATGAACATAGCGTAGAAAGCTTAATGAATTCTCGTGCAGAAGTAAGCACACCGTACATACCAGTAGAACTCATTGGTGATGACAACATTGAACAAGTCGTTCTTCAGCATATAAAAACGGAAGAAAAAATTATCATCGATGTGGATGATGTCATCGTAAACTACGGCTTCGTTTCCTCTCTTGGCCCAATTAAAAATTGGGGCTTAGATATACAAAAAAACAGCATTCTCGTGAATTCGAAAATGGAAACAAATATTCCTGGCATTTACGCTGCTGGTGACATTTGTACATATGAAGGAAAAGTAAAACTCATTGCTTGCGGCTTCGGTGAAGCACCAACAGCAGTAAACAATGCAAAAGCTTACTTCGATCCAAACGCAAAACTTCAACCGATGCACAGCTCTAGTATGTTTTAATATAGAAATGAAAAGAGCTCCTTTTATGCGAAGGAGTTCTTTTGTTATTGTGCTACCGTATCCTTCCAAAATATGTTACAATCAATAAGAACAAACGTTCTTATCAATAAGGGGGATATTTTAAAATGAAAGAACCTATTATCGTAAAAAAAGAAGCTTTCCAAGCAATCGGTATTTCGATTACGACGACAAATGAAATAGAGGCATCTACTGAAGGAAAAATTCCAGGGCTTTGGAACCAATACTTCCAAGAACAAATGATGCATCACATCCCAAATCAACAAACGAAAGAAACATTCGCGTTCTACTCAAATTATGAATCAGATGAAACTGGTACATATCAATTTACGATCGGTATGCCCGTTTCTTCATTAGAAGACGCACCTGAAAATATGACAACTTTAACAATACCTGCTGCTACGTATGCGGTATTTACAACGAGAAAGGGGCCAGTTGCTGAAGTCGTTTGTGAGGCTTGGGAATATATTTGGCAATGGTCAAAAGAAAACAAACGTGCTTTTACAACAGACTTTGAGCTTTATGATGAAAAAGCAACAGATCCAACCAACGTACAATTGGATATTTATATTGCATTAACCTGAACGACAAAAAAGAAGATACCATTTGGTATCTTCTTTTTTGTCGTTAAATAGCCACTGTGCAAACCCAACATTATTGTCTACAATGAGAAAGTGCAGTATAGAAATATTAGAAACTGTATAAAACGATTGTTAATAGGTTTTTCAGTTTAAATTTGTCACATAGAAAGGAAGCAATATGGAGGAACTACAACAAAATAAATCTGCTTTAAAAGAAAATGCGAAACCGTTATTAAAAAATACGAATTTCCTTTTTCTTTGGGCAGCTACTCTTTTTTCAAGTTTTGCTTTAGCCTTTTTTACTTTTTCACAAACGTGGTACATAGCAAAAACATTAAACCTTGAGGCTTCACTCGGTGTTGTTTTCGTAGCTCTTAGTGTTCCAAGGCTTATTTTTATGATTATCGGCGGTGCTGTAGCTGATAAATTCCCGAAAAAAAACATTATGTTTTATTCTAATATTATTCGTGCTATTCTCGTCGCAACCATCCTTACATGGTTCATCGTAGGTGATGTAACACTATATACATTTGCTTTATTCGCTTTATTCTTCGGGCTTGCTGATGCTTTTTTCTGGTCAGCTGATGGATCTATCTTGCCTGAACTTGTAGAAAAAAGCCGTTTAACACAAGCAAACTCACTTACACAAATGTCAAATCAAGCATCGGTCATCTTAGGCCCTGTACTTGGCGGAATTCTTATCAAATTTACGAACTATGAAACGATCTTTTCGATCACGATTTTATTACTAATCGTTGCAGCCATACTCGTTCAAAAAATACAATTTACGATGCCAGAACAGCAAAATACAGACAAAGGCATGTTCACTTCTATTAAAGAAGGAATCTTATATGTAAAGGAATCACCATTCCTTTCAACTTTCCTTCTTTGTAGCGCCTTTCTAAACTTATTTTTAATCGGTCCAATGCAAGTCGGCTTCCCGCTTTTCGTTAAAAATGTTCTGCACGGCGACTCGCTTCAGTTCAGTTACTTAGAAGCATCTGTAGGTGGCGGAATGGCAATAGGCGCTGTCATTGTCGGTTTAAAAAATATTAATCGCAGACGCGGTCTATTTTGCATTATCATGATGCTACTGTCTGGTGTATTCTTCTTATCCATCAACTTTAGCACCGTACTGTGGCAAGCGTTATTAGGTGGCATGTTTTACGGTATTACAATTGCAATGGCTATCGTTCCGCTTATGGCGATGATTCAATCGACAGTAAAAGAAGAAATGATGGGACGCGTAATGAGTTTACTTATGCTCTCATCAATGGGCTTTATCCCGCTTTCTTATGCATTCACATCAATCGCACTTGCAATAGGAATTCCAATCGTAACCGTTATGAAAAGCGGTGCAATCGCCGTTATCGTCTTCGTACTATTTGTAGCGATTCGTGTTCCAGTTGTAAGGAAGTTTGATTAACTACTTGGAGTCATGTGTTATACGCATGGCTCTTTTTTAAACGGATCAAATAACGGCATCCCCTTACTTCTTCTCACGGCTGCTCCCCATTCTAATCCAATTTCTAAAAATAAATCCCGCACTGTACTATATAAAAGAGCCTTCACATTTTTACGGATTTCCCCGTATTTATACGCTCTCACAACACTCTTTACTCGCCAAATGAAATTTCCATACACTTCTTCATCAGCTAATATTTGCTCCAGTAAAACACCTTGCTCTAGTAACCCGCTCTTTTTATATGCAAGTTCCACCTTACTCCAAAATATATTAATCTTTTTCGGATTACGCGTCATTGGCACAAGTGCGTATATAAAAGGCTTCGGTATATCATGACGGCAATACGTCTCATCAAGTTCGTACGTTTCTTTTCTATTCTCTTTTATTTGTGGAATGTTTTTAGAAAAAATTGTTTCCCCTTCACTTTTTTGCTCATTTTTACTACAGCCATCTACACGATCATCACTTTCACATGCGGACAGTTTCATACGGTCATCCATGCGGTCAATTGCAGATGTAAGAAATACATATAAGTTCGCACTATATCCGCCGCGCTTATGTCTTTCTTTTGTCGCAACACGCTTTATAATTCCTAGTTCCTCTAACTTTGCAATTGAACGGCGTACTGTACGAATGCTCTTTCCAACTTTTGTAGCAATCGTCTCCATTAATGGACAAGCAACTCCCACTGTTTTCTGTTTCTCATTCACCGCATACTTCCCTAAAAAATGAATGATGGTTGTATCCGTTTTATTTAATTCAAATCGATAGCACTTCAAAATTTGTCTCTGATATGTATTAAACTCTTCTTTACTTCGAAATTCACTATATGGTTTCATTAAATTATATAAGCTTCCCATTTTTATCACCTCATTTATAGGTAAGAGTCAGGAAGCAAAATTGGCGGGGTATTTTAAAATTTTTTGGAGGTGACAATATGATCGTAATTAGCGCTTGTTTAGGTGGCATCGCTTGTCGGTATGATGGAAATGACAATCTCGTTTCAAAAATAGAGGAGCTACTGCAACAAGAAGATACAGTCCTCATTTGTCCTGAAGTATTAGGAGGATTACCAACGCCTCGTCCTTCAGCTGAAATTATTGGCGGGAATGGCGATGACGTTTTAGATGGAAAAGCAAAAGTGGTGACAAAAGACGGTGAAGATGTCACAGCAGCTTTCGTGAGCGGTGCTTATAAAGCTCTAGAACAAATGAAAGGTTTACACCCAGAATATATTATTTTGAAAGAACGCAGTCCATCTTGTGGTAGTTCTACGATTTACACTGGAGAATTTAACGGGAATAAACAAACTGGTTACGGGGTAACAACTGCTTTATTCAAAAGACATGGATTTAAAGTCATTTCAGAAGAGGATTTTGAGAATATAAAAAGGAATTGACCCTATTCGTCAATTCCTTTTTTCTGTCTTATTTCACGCCTAGTTTTTCTTTCACTTTCGCAGGAAGCTCATCTTTCTTTACTTCTTCCCAAGCTGTTACACCTTTTTTATCTGAGTGATATACACGTAAGAATGCATCTTTACGTAAGTTTTTTTGAGCTGTGAATTCTAATTCTTTTTCTTTTCCGTCTTTATCAAAACCAGTTAACTTATATTCGTAATCTTTATATGGTTCACCATTATCAGATTTACCATTATACTCTTTTCCATCTACTGTAATTTGAACATAATACTCATCTTTACCCATACGATTTAAATCACAACCAACTAATAGGCTCGCAAATACAACTAAAATACTAAAAAGTGCAATATATCTTTTCATTTCCTTCACCTCATGTGTTTTTCTTATATTGTTATCTTAAAGCCTAAGCTTTAAAGAAGAAATTCAAAAACATGACATGAACATTACACTTTTGTAAGATAATAATTATTTCTTCACTTTAGAAACCGTCATCCCATCACCAATTGGAATAAGTACGGATTCTAAACTCAGATGAGTTGCTATTACTTCATTAAAATTCTTCATACACATAAACCAACCTCTAATTATGCAAAAGACAACAATCGTAAGAAAATAGATGAAAAATACTAATTCCTTACTCAACCAACTAGCGGTAAGGACTTCGAGCGTGAGGGCTTTCAGAATATTCTTAAATCAATGCGTAAAGGTGATACGCTCTATATAAAATCTATCGACCGACTAGGCAGAAACAAAGCGCAGATAAAAGAATACCTTGAATACTTCAAGAAAGAAAAGATTCGTGTTAAAATCATCGACTTACCTACGACTATGGCAGACATACCAGCGGGCCAAGACTGGGTTATTGATATGATTAATAATATTATTATCGAGGTTTATACATCTATCGCAGAACAAGAAAGAAGAACGATAAAAGAGCGTCAACGTGAAGGTATCGACGCAGCAGCAGCGAAGGGAAAACACCTCGGGCGTCCTGTTATGGCACTTCCCGAAAACTGGGATAACTTATACTGCGATTGGAAAGGCGGAAAGATAAAAGCAGTCGAGTTTATGACGGCTGTTAATATGAAGAAAGCAACGTTCTATAAGAAGATAAAAGAATACGAGGCAGCGCAGTAATTGGCGGTGTCTTTTTTTTATGATTAGGTACGTAAAGAATAAACCCCGTGAGTTTTAAGACCTCCCTCCAGCAGAACGAGCAGCAGTTATATAGCCGCCAACCACAGCGCTACACACACGCCAATCTGACGATATTTCCCCCCGTGACATCGCTTATTTTGTAAATTTCCGTAACCATTTAAGTTACACGTAAATCATCGTAAACATTACAGTCGCAAGGGGTTCGCTATTTCATCGAAAATATTATACGAGTTTACATCAATTAACCTTTTATAGCTTTCGATAACTTTTACCAACTTTCGCTACACATAAATATAAAACGCTAACTTACTCCGCACATCAAATGGTAGATAACGCTACATTCTATTACATTCGAATGCAAATTAATAGCTTTTCATAGCTTTTGATAACTTTCATTACATACCGCAAATATGTCCTTTTATCACACATCGACCAATGCATATATATGGTATAATTTTTTTGTAAAAATATTAAGAAAAGAAGGGATGGTATGGTACAAATAAAAGTAACACCTGAACGTTTAGAGCAAGCAGCCAAGACAGTAAAGGACGTACGGTACACCTTAGAACAGATACATAACGATTTATATAATCAAACAGAACACATTGCCGCGACCTGGATAGGAGCAACCAGTCAACATTTCTATCAAATGTTTAACGAAGCTAAGCCGAAAATGTTCACTGTTTTAATGGAATTCGATAAAATAGCTGACGAACTAGAAAGAGCTGCGGAAAAATTCCGCACGGCAGATGCTGAGTACGACGGCAATCTAGTTGAAGGTGAGACCGCAGCTAGTGCATCTTCTTCGGAAAAAGGTGACGATAGTTTAGAGAAAGCTGCTAGAGACTTAGCGGGCGAGCTATCGGGTGAATACGATGTGCGACGCGTTATGGAAGGTGTTGATCCTGACACTGGCGAAAAACTTTCGTGGTGGGATCGCACTGGCGCTGGTGTTATGGTTTTTGCGGGTCTTACTCCGCTAGGAAAAGGAATAAAAGTAGTTAAAGGTGCCAAAAAGGTAGCTGATGCCGTAGATACTGCGAAAAAGATAGACAAGACCGCGGAAGCAGTAAAAGCCCAAAGACAGGTACAAATAGGAATAAATCAAGCAACTGGGAGAGCATTTGAAAAAGAAGTATATAAGGACTTCTCAAAAGAAGTAGATACAGTAGTAGAACAAATAACTTTAAAGACTAATAAAACAGGGACAAAGACAAGGCTTGATTTTCTAGGGGCGAATAAAGATTTAGAAGATATAAGAATAGTTGAAGCAAAAGGTTCGCCAACTGCTCCCCTTACTAAAAAACAAAAAATTGCGATTCCCGAAATTGAAGAACACGGCGCAACAGTTGTAGGTAAAGGAAAACCACCATTTGTAGGTGGTACGGAAATACCTCCAACTAAAGTTGAAATTAGAAGAAAACAATAGATAAGAGGTGTTTTTATGTCTTTATATGAATTAGAAAAAGTTGACTTTATGGGCTACAATCAAGAAGAAAAAATAGCCTATTTAGTCATTGCTGATGAATTAGACTGGACTGATGAAGAAAAACATATTGAGTTACTGCAAGAAAAAATCAATTTGTATTTAGGTTTTATAGAAAGTGAAGAAGTTTACGAAAGATATCCCGAAGTAAAAGGGTATAATTTTGTTATTAAAATCTACGGTAAACATCGTTGCACTAAATGGGGCAAAGAGTTTTTAGAAAAGGTTGACGAAGTCCTTGTAGAAGCGGGATACGGTTTTCAATACGTGCATGAGCCATATGATGAGATTAAAGAAACAGATAATACAATTAACTAAGCGACGTATAAACGCCGCTTTTTTTTATTTCCCTCTCCGCTTTCGCCAAGCACCTATCATATCTGTAATATTTGCCGCAAATACAGCTAGTCCGAATCTTACTGCGACTGCACTAAGATTTTACTTTTATTTTCTGTAATGTAAATGGATCACAGCCGTTTAAAATCATATTTTTAGCCCACGTATGACGATAAACATGCGCAGTTACCTTCTTACCTTTAATACCTGCCTTTTCTGCGTAATACTTTAAGCGCTTATTAAAATGATTTGCTCCTAGTAACTCACCGAAGCAAGAAAGGAATATGCGGTCTGTTTTAAAATGCGCCCTATTCTCTTCGATAAGCTGTAGTAAGAGCTTCGCAACAAATGCCGATATTGGTACATATCTAGGTTTGCGGTTTTTATTCCGTTCACCCGTCAACGTTATAAAGCGTGTTTTAAAATCAATCTCTTCCACTCGTAAATTAAGAGCCTCATTAATACGTAACCCGCTATCTAATAACAAATTAATAATTACAAAATCTCGAAAACCTACATAATCTCGTTGATTAGGTTGCGCTAAGACCGCTTTTACTTCATCCTCTGTTAAACAATTCGTAAGGTCTATGTCTTGACGCAACAATCTTACATTGTCCATCGGATTGTACTCTATTAACTCTTCACGCTCTAAGTAATTCAACATTGAGCGGTAAGTACGCAGCCTTATATTAATTGTCGTTTCTTTTAACCCTCTTTCTTCTCGATTAGTAATAAACTTGTGACCATCGTAACGTATGGCATCGTACTGTAAATAGTTAATATAGTTACGGAAAATATCTGCTGTAAGTTCGTTAACATAATCTATATCGGAATAATTTTCTGCAAGCCAATCGGTAAAATAGCCCCACATCTTCATATAGTCTGTTAGCGTTCGTTCTCGCAGACCCTCTGCTTTTTTACCTGCTATCGCTATATCGAGAGCTTGCCGTAAGGTTATCTTAGGGTACGACTTGTGCGTAGTGCGCTCAGCTCGCTTCTTCTTACGTTTTAATGCCAATAAAAAAACCCCCTCAACGAATGAATTTTGTAATTCACCGTCAAGAAGGGTCGGTATTATTAATCCTTATAGATGCGCAGTAGGGTTACGTAGATACACTTAGTTACTTGTGTATGGTCGAATTTCGAACGTTATCTACCGCCCTCAATTCTCCATCCTCACCCTATACGCTTCATGTTTACGAAAAGATTTCACGCTAATATCTCGATACTAAAAACGTTGATTTGACGCACTTTTTCGTACTAGCACTCTTCCGGCTTACCAGCATTCGTCGCTGTACGGAAAGATGATCCACATCCGCATGATGCGATTGCGTTTGGATTGTCGATTGTGAATCCACCGCCAAGCATAGATTGTTTATAATCAATTTTTACTCCTTTAACAATTGGAGCACTTTCTGTATCGATAACAAATTCAACACCGAAAAATTCAAGAACTGTGTCGTCTTCTTTTGGTTCTACTTCAAATCCTAAGCCGTAAGAAAGGCCAGTACATCCGCCGCCATGTACAGCAAGGCGCACGTACTTCTCTCCATCTTCAGCATCTTTTAACATATCTTTAATTTGAAAAGCTGCTTGTTCTGTTACTTCAATCATGAAATACACCATCCTTTCTGTTCTCATTCTATTATACATCTTTACGCTTCTATCTTGTACTCATACACTCCGCGGCAAATTACTTCCGCTGGTCCTTTCATTAACACATTACCTTCTTCTGTCCATGCAATCATTAAATCGCCACCAGCTAAATGAACTATAATTTCCTTACCACGTTCCATTTTCCCATTTAAAATAGAGGCTACAACTGCAGCACACGCCCCTGTTCCGCAAGCTTGTGTTACACCAGATCCACGTTCCCAAACACGGAAGTTCATCTCTGCATCATTCAAAATTTCGACGAATTCAACATTTACTCGCTCTGGGAACATTTCATGTGTCTCCAGGACTGGACCAAGTGTTGTAAGAGGTGCTTGCTCTACATCATCAACAAAAATAACCGCATGCGGATTCCCCATTGAAACAGCTGTAAATGCATAACGATGATTATTGTATAAGAAGTTTTCACGAATAAATGGTGTTTCACCTTCACCAAGCATCGGTATTTCTGCACGTGTTAAACGCGGTGCTCCCATATCGATTTTCGCTAATGTAACTTTCCCTTCTTCTACCGTTACTTCCGCTGTTACAATACCAGCTAACGTTTCAATTTTGAAAACTGTTTCTTCTACTAGTTTATGCTCATACGCATATTTCGCTACGCAGCGTAAACCGTTACCACAGCTCTTTCCTTCTGAACCATCATTATTAAACATGCGCATTTTCACCGGAGCTACGTCAGATGGACAAATTAAAATCATTCCATCTGCTCCAATACCAGTATTAATATTTGAAACCTTTTCCGCCACAAGAACTAAATCTTCTTCAGGAATTTGTTCTTCAAACATATTTACATATATATAACTATTGCCAAGACCATGCATTTTTGTAAAAGAAAATTGGCTCATTTGTATTCACTCCAAAAATAGTTTGTTATTTTAAGTATAAAATGCACGCTTTTAGAACACAATATGAATGTCCCCCGTTTCTCATATTTGACAACATTTGGCGATGAGCCATTCTTGCACAAATTGTGTAAGAAAAAAAGCCCTTCTACAAGGGCCTTTTTTTATTTATATACAATATTATCCTCCCCCGCGAAAGAAGATTTTATCTAATAGAAAAAGGTGCTGCTGATTGCAACACCTTAAAACATTGGATTTTCATCCAAATACTCATATACATTATGGACAAGTTCTTCTACTGTAGCACCTTGTACGACTTCACCATTTACAAGTGCAAACGGCCCTTCAAAACAAATACCACAATATCCTAAACAACCATATTCCATTACATCTAAATTCGGATCTTTTTCTAATTTCTCTAAAGCTGCTTGTGAACCACTCGCAAGGTTACCTACACAAAATTCAATTAATGGTTTAATCAAAATTCTCCCCCCTGTACTACAAAACAAATTACCTTCTGACTATCTATAAGAAGAAAACTAAGCTGTCTCTTGTTGTTTTCGTTATACATTCTAAACTATTTAGTTACTTCACTATTTCACTTCAAAGTAGATGGACTTATTTTATATAACATGCTACTCGCAATGAAATAGTAATTAAAAAGGAAAAACAGTTTACTTTGCTTTTCTTCTTATTGTACAACAGAGTATTCATTCATGCATTGTTATTTGTTCACAAATTCGATATAATTTGATTGAGTAAAGTCAAAATATTTTATTAATATAAAATTGTATGATTAGGGGATATTTCAACAGAAAAGGGGTAATCCATCATGAAACACCTCGTAATACTAGGTGGCGGCTACGGTGGAATGAGAATTCTGCAGCGGCTACTTCCAAGCAACCAACTTCCAGATGATGTACAAGTGACATTAATCGACAAAGTACCATACCATTGCTTCAAAACTGAATATTATGCATTAGTTGCGGGTACTATTTCAGAAACACATATTCGTATACCGTTTCCCGAGCACCCACGCCTCAATATTCAATACGGCACAATAACAAATATTGATCTCGAAGAAAAAGCTGTTCATCTCGATGGCGGCGAAGCAATCCCATATGATGATTTAATTATCGGTCTTGGCTGTGAGGATAAATATCATAACGTTCCTGGGGCGAAGGAATATACACATAGCCTACAATCGATTGAACAAACACGTAAGACATATGAACAATTAAATAGTCTAGAACCAAACGCAACAGTAGCTGTCGTTGGTGCTGGATTAAGTGGCGTTGAAGTTGCAAGTGAACTTCGCGAAAGCCGTTCTGATTTAAAAATTCACTTATTTGATCGAAAAGATAGAATTCTATTCCCATATCCAGAGAAATTAAGTAGATACGTAGAAGAATGGTTCGTAAAACATAAGGTTACTATTATACGAAACTCTAACATTACAAAAGTAGAACCAAATATTGTGTACAACCACGATGAACCACTTGAATGTGATGCAATCGTCTGGACAGCTGGTATTCAAGCAAATGAAGTTGTTCGAAACCTTCCAGTTGAACAAGATGGTAGCGGACGGGTTGTTTTAACAAATTATCACAATATTCCAAATAACGAGCACGTGTATGTTGTAGGAGATTGCGCAGCACTTCCACACGCTCCATCTGCACAACTTGCTGAAGGTCAAGGAGAACAAATTGTCCAAATATTATTAAAACGTTGGAATAATGAACCACTTCCTGACGAACTACCTGTAATTAAATTAAAAGGTGTTCTCGGCTCTCTTGGTAAGAAGCACGGCTTCGGTTTACTAGCAAACCAACCATTAATGGGACGTGTACCGAGATTATTAAAATCCGGTCTTCTTTGGATGTACAAATATCATAAAGGTTAATACTTTACAGGCTGTCTACTAAATAGGCAGTCTCTTTTATGAGTTAAAATATAATTATCAGACACATCTTTCTCAATATAGATGATGATTTATTTTTCATTTTTATATTAAAAACTATTGATAAACAGTGTATGCTATTTATAAGTTGTTTTATTATTTCCTTTAAGACCGAAGTCATTCGGTCTTATTTTTTATGTTGTAAATACTTTTACAGGAGGTATTCCATTTCACTTATGAACTTAACGAAACTAAACGATCGAATAGAAGCGAAGAAGATAGAATTGATCTATCTCGTTGAAAAGTACGGATTCACTCATGATAAAGTGATTTCTTTCAGCCAAGAATTAGATCGTTTACTTAACTTATTAATAGAACTCAAGACGAAGAAAAAACGTTGTTCTTTATAACCGTTATCCTCTCTTTTTTGATACGATAGAACTAGAATCAGAAAGGAGCCATCTATGTTTATATTAAAAGACGTTACATATAAAGATATACTACACATTCCTTATTTACAGATTCAAAAAGAAAAAATCACATGTATTATCGGTGAGAGTGGGAGCGGAAAAAGTACATTGCTCCGCATGCTAAATGATTTGCAATCTCCAACATCCGGTACAATTGAATATAACGGAAAACAAATTTCCGATTATCCTCCAATTCAATTACGACGTGACGTAGTCATGCTTGGGCAAACGCCACCTATTTTTGATGGAACGATTAAAGACAATCTATTAATGGGACTTCGTTTTTCTGAAAAACCATTTCCAAATGATGATGCCTTGCGAAGCGCATTAACGACTGTTAGCTTAGAAAAAAATTTAGAAGACAACGCTGATTCATTATCAGGCGGAGAAAAACAACGACTTGCTTTTGCACGTATCGTACTTATGGATCCACCTGTTTATTTATTAGATGAACCAACCTCGGCACTAGATAGCGATACAGAACGCCGCGTTATGAAACAATTTACTATGCTAGCAAGAGAAAAGAAAAAACAGTTATCTTCATTACACACTCACAACAACTTCCAGAAGAAATTGCAGACGATATTATTGAAATTAGTAAAACAAACGGTGCAACTAGAAAGGAAGTGCTCTCAGTTGAAGGGCGTTATTGAACTCCAAATTTGGCAACTTGCCGCTGCATATATTTTTATTCTTATTTTAATTGGACTTGTAAAATTAAAAGGGATTCCTCGTGAAAAACAAATTGCGCTCGCAACATTCCGTATGACGATTCAGCTCGTACTTGTTGCATATGTCCTTACATACGTATTTGAAAATAGTAATCCATTTTATACAATTGCTCTTATTACTTCTATTACTACCTTTGCAATTTTTAATATTTATAAACGAGTCAATATCCCGATGTCTAAAGAATTAAAACGAGTAGCCGCGCTTTCCATGGTTGCCGGATCAATTGGCCCACTTCTACTATTTATCTTTGTTATTATCGGGCACGACCCTTGGTATGCACCGCAATATATCGTTCCGATTACGGGAATGTTAGTTGGGAATGCGATGACAGGTGTTTCCCTTGGTGCAAATACGTTCTTAAATAATATGAAATCGCAAAGAGGTCAAATTGAAGGCGCACTTATGCTCGGCGCAACACCGAAAGAAGCCGCTGCGCCGCTCATACGAGACGCTTTTGACTCTGCTATTTTACCAACGATCAATTCTATGGTCGGAATGGGGATTATAAGCTTACCAGGCATGATGACTGGTCAAATCTTATCTGGTGTATCACCATTTACAGCCATTCAATATCAAATCGCCATTATACTTGGTATTTCAGGAAGTACTGCCTTTGCTGTTATTATCTTCTTACAGCTTGGATATAAAACATTCTTTAATAAGCGGTGTCAGTTGAAAGAGATTGACTATGGTGCACGGTAAATGTGCACTGTTCATGGTAAATAAAATTATATCGACTTACCGATAAAAAATGACAATAAAAAAGAGGAGGCTAATCGCCTCCTCTTTTTTATTTACGCCTTCTTAACGAACTGTGATTTTAATTTCATAGCTCCGAAACCGTCGATTTTGCAATCAATATCGTGATCGCCATCAACTAGACGAATACTCTTTACTTTCGTACCGATCTTCACAACTGAAGAAGTTCCTTTTACTTTTAAATCTTTAATAACAGTAACAGCATCGCCGTCTTGAAGAACGTTTCCGTTCGCATCTTTTACAACTTTTGCACCATCATTATTTTCAGTTTCTGCTTCTTGGCCCCACTCATGAGCACATTCTGGACATACGAAAAGAACGCCATCCTCATACGTATATTCTGAATTACATTTTGGACAATTAGGTAAAGTAGCCATAAATTCATTTCCTCCGTTCATTATTTATACGTAAAAATCAAAATTGATGTTTACATCTCGATAAATAAAATTTGTATAGCATTTCTTTATAGTGCCATAGTCTTACGTTATTGACAAGCCTACCTCAAATTCTCATTTTTTATTGTATTTTACAAATTTTCAATTCGTATGGTGTTTCCAATAAAAAAGAAGAACCTTCACAAGATTCTTCTTCTCAAAATGAACGAGCTCTCACTAGAAACTCCAACTATTTTCTTCAATGTAAAATTGATACTCTTCTAACTCTTCTTCACTTAATTTCTTATTATTCTCATATACTTCTTGCCATTCAAAATAGTCTTCACTGAAATAAACAGCAAATTTAATTTTTATATTTTTCTTCTCTTCGTAATCATACCCAGTAAATTCTACTACGTCATAATCTTTTTCTTTCTTCACAAGCTTCCACGTTGGATTATCCGTCATAATCTCTAAAGTAAATCCTTCATCACTTGCACGAACAACGTTTTTTATATTTGGTTCAGTTGGTAAAAAGGAGAGTCCGAACGTGGCTCCGCCAAATACTAACCCTACTATGATGTGTAAACCAACCATACTAGCAAAACTAGCGCCACCCTTTGATTGTAAATAATACGCCTTCTCATGATCTGGCATATTTTCTTCCTTATGTAAAATACGGACAGCATGCTTATAATATAAACGGTTTCCTTGCCATCCAGTAAATATCATCATTCCTAATTGAAAAACTAGACCAATTGATAAAAAAATCCCATCTGGAATATCTATAAAAGGAGTTACAAATATACTAGGTACCGCCAGTAACGTAAGTATAATAAACAACTTATACATTTTACGATAAGCTAACCAAAAAACTGGGAAGAAAAAGGCTACCCAATTCCACGTATTTCCTTGCGCTGGATTTTCTACTTTTCCCCACTTAAAGTCATAATACGCCGTATTCTTTTGAACGACTGTATGTAACTGTTGCGAAGAAATTGTTTCTTGTAAAACAGTGTCCCTCACGTACATCATCCTTTTCTCATTTCTACATACGTGTATTTTATAGAAATAAAAAGAAGGAATCTAACAAAAAGTACATATATTTCATAAAAATGAACGGAAATCGAATATATTCCGACAATTATCCGTTTATTATTTTATTTTACTTTTAAATATATTAGAATACTTATGAATGATACGTTTAATACACTAAGTTAATCATTTTGTATATTTGATAATAAAAATGTTTCACATGAAACTATCTATATTTCGTATTACCTTTCCTCTACACAGTACATGTAAATCCATTTCTACAAAATACGAAAGACGCCCTTTTCAAAAGGCGTCTTTTTACAGTTGAAAATTTACTAATATAAAAAATGCATTATTTAATAAATGAATCCCCCATGGGACGAGTAAGTTATTTGTTTTCTTATACGTATAAGCTAAACATATACCACCACCAAAAATATATAAAACACTCCCTACTGTAAGGGGATGACCTAAAGTAAAGATAACAGCACTTATAACGGCACTACTAAGTGTAGAAAAGCGCTGAGATAATTTCGTGAAAAACATCCCCCGAAATAAAAGTTCTTCCCAAATCGGTGCAAAAGTGGTGAGTACAACTACGTATAAAATGATTTCACTTTTAGTAGGCTTTATTACTATATTAGATTCATTCACACGAAGCCCATGTGGTAAAACTAAATTTAATACTGCAAGATATATAAGTAGTACAATCATCGTCATTACTATCGTTACATAATGTTTTAAATTATTAAACTGCATTGATTTTACTAACTGCACACAGCAATTTCTTGCTGGTGCATATATTAAAATAATAGTAAGAAATGTTAAAGGTGGAATAAGATGATCTACATACCATGGATATAAGGAAGAGTCATATATAATGTTCAAAAAACCAATTCAATACATTACCCCAAAAATAATTATTATCATGCTAATTACTTCGCGCATACTTATTGCTACATTCTTTTCTTCATAAGTAGTTAATTCTGTATTCATCCTACCCCCTCCAGTATAATTAAACCTTTTAATCCATTATATACCATTATCAACACAAAAACCGACGATACAATTTACTGTATCGTCGGTTTTTCCCTACCATTTCTCTCTACATATTTCAATTAAATGTAGTAAGTACTTCCTCGTCATATCTGCCCTTCTCCACCTTGAGAGCATTCGCTTTTCTTTTGGATTCTGCCGTATTCTCGCTACTTCTTTTAATAAAAGCTCCCATTCTTCCCCTGAACGTTCTAACAAGTATTGCAATCCACTATCTTTTGAAACGATTGTTTTATGATTTAGTGTATATAAAATACGGCCCATCGTAACGACAGCTGATTCTACCCACTCTTCTATGAAAAATAAATACGGCTGCTTCGCTTTTTCACTCCAGTACTGTTCTACGTTGTATTTCATCGTATTGACTACATCGTCCCACCTTATTTGAAACGGAAGATCTTCCGCTTCTTTCCCGGTAACTGTAATACCTTGATTTTTCAATGTCCACCATGTGACCGCATTAATATCCCAATGACCTACATTCGCTTTACCATCTGCACAATACACGTACTCATTCATTTCATCATTGTATTTCCCTAAATCAGCAAGCGGAATATACATACCATCCATTCTCTTACCTAACGTACTACCACTAATTTTCTTATGAAGTTCGACAAGTTGCTGTTTTTCAGCTTCATTCACGGAATCACTTATTACTGTAATAAAATCAACATCGCTCGTTTCTGCATGAAATGCACCGAGTGCGATGGAGCCGTAAATATATACCCCGACTATTTTTTCATCTAAAAAATTTCTTTTAATTCTACTGTGTACCGCTCCATTAACTGTCGTACTTCTGTTGGTAACGCATGCTTCACTCCATTTTTCACATCTATCCCTCCATTAAAAAAAGCCTTCGCAAATTCGCAAAGGCTTCCTGTTTTATAAATATTTCTCGATTTCTTCGTAAACATCCTTCAAACGAGGATTTCCTTCTCCAACAATTTCTCCATTTACAAGAACGACCGGATAAAATAGATCTTCTTCCACTACGCGCTCTGCGAATGCTTTTTTATCTTCATCTTCTTGTTCTTCTTGAAAATCAATATACTCGAAATTAAATTTATTTTTTTGTCCTTCATATTTACGACCAATCGCCGCTTGTAGCCACTCAAATGTTTCTGTTGAAGATGGCATTCCAACGCAGCTCGCACAAATTACTTTCGTCCCATACACTTGCACATTAACCATTTCTTTTCCCCCACTTCTTGTTTCAACAGTATATTCAGATGTCTTAGTACATAAGCACATCATTTTACAAACTTATTCCATACCCCTATACTGAAAAAACACGTTGTAAACATGATAAAAAATTTCGACATTAAAACAAGAACAGAAAAAATAGATTTTCCCCTCTATCTTGATTATAATAAAACTGATGAAAGGAGTCGATAAAAATGGAAAACCCACATATGGAAGAACAAGTACTAGAAGTATTAGATAAATTACGTCCATTCTTACTTCGCGATGGCGGAGACGTTGAATTAGTAGACATTGAAGAAGGTATCGTAAAATTACGCCTTATGGGTGCTTGCGGAAGCTGCCCAAGTTCTACAATCACACTAAAAGCTGGTATCGAACGCGCATTACTAGAAGAAGTACCAGGCGTTATTGAAGTAGAACAAGTATTTTAATCTAAAAGCGGAAGCGGCTCGTTCAGAACAGGAGGTCATTGGAGCTCCTGACGAAGAGGCGCTTTTTGCCTCACAGGAAGACGCGAAATGGCCGACTGTTCTAGCCGCTGGAGCTAGATATTAATCTAAAAGCAGAAGCGGCTCGTTCAGAATCGCTTCCTAGAAAGAGACCCATTTGGGTCTCTTTTTTTATTCAAAAAACACTTCTCCTTTAACATCATAAAACAAAATTGGAAATCCTTCTCAAAAAGTGAGATAATTAATACTATAGAATCGTTCACACATATAAAAGTAAAAAACATAGGGGGACGACACATGCCAAAAATGGGGAACACTTTCTTAACAATTCAAGAACTAGAAAAGAAAAAAGAGTATTTATTAGATCTTTCATCCGTTATACCAACATGGAATGCGAGCTATCAATTTTTATTTAAAGAAATTCAGCAAGAATTATTGAGTAAAGTAAATGAAAAAATTGAAAGACATCAATTCATTTTAAATATATGTGCAGATCAACAGGTAGGGGCATAATGTATTACATACAATTGTGATATATAAAAAAGAGACCTCAATCGGTCTCTTTTTTATATTTTAAGATAGCCAATCTAATTTCCTAATCCCTAACTTATCGACTGGTAAACGAAGTGAGCCATAAAAGTGCTTCATAAATTGCTCAGAGCGGTTCACATCGTGTAAAATGGCTTCTAAGCGATCTCTATATATGCTTTTTTGTTCTTCATTTCCCGTTTGGTAATATCGTTCGACTGTTTCAAAGTAGTGAAGTGGGAACAGGAGCCTTGCAAATAATAGGCGCCAACCAAATGAGGATAGCGAATAATTCCGTTCATAATCTGTAACAAATTGAACGATTGTTTGCTCCCAGTCTTTCTTTTTTTCTATCATCATATAGCGGATTAATTCTGCCATATCTCGAGTTGGGTGATCATACACCCAATCGAAAGGAAGTTTGAGGCGCTTCGTTTGATGCCATAATAAGGGTGTGAATCGTTCTTGGCAAATTGTTGCTGCATCAGTAATTTGCGGCGTATCATCCATCTCTGTATCGACAACATACTGAATTGCATTTTCTGCAACTCCTAAGTAATACGGGAAGGATTCAATAAACAATTGATCGAATACGTCTGTAGGGTGGTTCATCACTTGTGATTGCCAAAACTTTTCTAATTGATCGAGCCTTTTTTCCCATAACGCTTTCCATTCGCCTATGCGGCTTAATTGCTCGATTTTTTCTGGAAAGAATGCACCTCGTTTATGGAATATAGAAAGCTCACTTCCTAATGATGTAGCATGTCGTTCTAACGCACGCATACCTTTTAATAAGCAGTAATTTTGTTCTTCTATCTCACTTACATAGTAGCCGTGTATAGTCGGAACGAAAGTCGCTACAGTTATATCCCCTTGCTGGTTCATATAATCACTGAGCTTTTTCATCTCTACAAGTACTTCTTCCTCCATTTCTCCAATTGGAACAAGTACATAAATTTTGTTGCGAATCCAAAAGCTTTTATAGGGGCCAAGGGGGATTAATTCTTTAACATGCATATGATAATGCTCATAAATATGATGAATCATCGCAGTCGCCACCTATGGTTTTTCTTTATATATATGAGCTTGTGCTCGCCTTTCATTCCTATGCACATGATAAAGCAACGAAACGTATACAAATACTAAAAAGAAAAAAAGGTGATAAACATGAAAGAATCAAATCAACTACAAGAAAGAGCATTACAACTATTACAAGAACGTGGTGTAACAATTGACGATATTGCTGAGCTTGTTCATTTTCTTCAAAAAAAATATCATCCAAATTTAGAGATGTCAGAATGCCGTTATAACGTTGAGCGTGTATTATCAAAACGTGAAGTACAAAACGCACTGATTACTGGTATCGAACTCGATGTCCTTGCTGAAAAAGGAATGTTAAGTGAGCCGTTACAAGATATCGTAAAACGTGATGAAGGCTTATACGGAATTGATGAAGTGATCGCACTTTCTATCGTTAATGTGTACGGCTCTATCGGTTTCACGAACTTTGGATATATCGATAAATTAAAACCTGGTATTTTAGAATTCTTAAATGATAAATCATCTGGAAAGGTGCATACATTCCTTGATGATATCGTTGGCGGGATCGCTGCCGCTGCTTCAAGCCGTTTAGCACACAGAGCTGAGCATTCGGAATAATAAAACATGAAAGACCGTCAGTTTCATACTGACGGTCTTTCATATTTCATGAGCATAAATTCTCTTCCGCGACTCAAAAAAATAGGACCTTGCTGAAAACCTATGTTTTTATATAGCGTAATCGCTCTTGTATTAAATGTCGCTACACTAAGTCGGAACGTTTTTGGCTTATATTCTTTCGCAGCAAATGCTATCCCCGCTTGAAAAAACATTTTTCCCAGCCCTTTCCCTGTTAACGCTGGCTTCATGCCAAGTCCGACATCAATTACATCTTCTCCATCATATAAATGAGCATCTCTTCCCCCTGGCACTTGTGCATTTTCCCCAAAACAAAAATAGCCGATAAACTCCCCCTTATCGTCACAACAACCGTAATACGTCCCATCTAATAATTCTTCTATCGCTTCTTCCTCTCCTGAAAAACTATACAAATCATAAGGTTCTTCATACGCCCACGTATTTATCTCATTTGCTTCTTCTACCGTTAACTTATGTATATTCATCCTTCTCTCCCCTAATCGAATATTCTATATATACTCATTCATTTTTCGTGCCTCATTTCCCTCTAATAGGAATATGCACAATTGCATACGCACACCTATAAATCAAATGGTACAATTTATTTGAATCGCTGTTGCTACACTTCTTGATCAAAGAAAAGGCGTTAAAACGGATATTAGCGCCTTATCAAACTCAAGCAATTGGCACATTTTGTCATCATGAAAGACACTCAAAAGAGTGTCTTTTTTTTATATCTTACAAGGACTTACTCATTTAAAAGTATAAATACATAAAATAATGTAACTCTTTACACACATGAATCTTTTTCTAAAAGTTGTGAAGTAGACTCAAAATAAAAAAAGCACTCTTGGCTAGAGTGCTTTTTACTTTCAAACAAGGAGGTTACATAATATGGATAGTACTCTCGTATTTAACTTCGGCATTGGTATTGTTATTATTTTATTTGTTTTCTTTGTTCTTTGTATGAGTGGGGTATAGCAATCTTTTATGCTGATAACTCCTTTAAAGTATCACTTAATTTAAACTTTCTTAATTGTAATGACGCAATCAATGCTGCCCCCGCTCCAAGCATCACGCTAGCTAGAGCCAGTATGACAACTTGATTATACGGAATAATAATAACCGTTAACTCTAAGCTTGATAACACGATATAGCTAAACATAATCCCACCAAAAATTCCGATACAACCAGCTATCGCTCCAAGTAAAGTTCCCTCTAATAAAACGATCCTTCTCATTTGCTTCGGAATAGCTCCTACCGCACGAATCATACTAATTTCAGCACGTCTTTCATGCAAACTTGCGACAATTGCATTCATTAATCCTATGCCAGAAATAATGAAAACAATTACAACTAACAAGCGAATTAACATCATCATTTGCGATAATAACTGCTCTTGTTCTTTCAATAAATCATAACTGTTTATAACTTCTACATTCTCTTTATTCTTTGTAATTTCTTTTACTTGCTTCTTAATCCCTTCAAATGATTGATTAGAATTAATCATAATTTGAATTGCTTCATATCCTTGTACGTGAAACTTATCGCGAGCCCATTGTTCATTCACAAAAATATCCAAACTCCTTAACCTTAATCCTTGCTCAATAATCGAAACGACTTTAATTCTTTGTTTTTCTTTCCCTTTTCCTTGTACGTCAACCGTATCATGCAACTGAAGCCCTAAGTTTTTAGCCACTTCTTTCGTAATGACTCCCTCACCATCTTGTAATGGCTTATTTAAAGGTTGTCCTGCAATCACTTTCGCCTTTGTTACTTTCTGGTACGCTACAATATCGTTACCTACAACTTCCATTGAATCATAGTTCAAATTGTTTTTTTTCATAAATTCATACCACTCTTGATTCGCTTTTTTAAAGTCATAATTCACAAGCTTTGCTGTAAAGTCAGTAGCATTCCCAACACTCGATTCCACACCATCAATTTTTCTAACCTTCTCCATCCAACTAAACGGTAATGTTTCTATTCCTTGCGACTCTACTGGAATTCTTACTACTAAGTCCGCTGGTAAATGTTTTTGTAACCCTTTTTTCATACCTTCATACATAGAATTTACATACATCGTTCCAACAAGTGCTAACATAAAACCAAATGCTAGTATAGCAACCGACACAGCTGCCTTATTCCGATAACGAATTACATTCCGGCTACTAATCGTCGTTTCAATTCGTAATATCATTTGGAACGGTTTTGCAATCACTGGTGCTATTACGCGAATAAATAACGGAATCGCCAATAACAAACCAACTGCAAATAACAGCGCTCCTATCGCACTTAGATTGAAACCGATATACTGCTCTAATATGCTACCCGTGAGTCCAATAACGGTACCAATGATTAAAATGCTAAGGCTAAAAGCACTCCATCTTTTTTCTTTTTTCTCATTACTAGGAAGACCTGGCCGAAGTGCTTGAACAGGTGGAATCTTTCTAACCATGAAAGCCGGTATAATAGCTCCTATGACAGACATAACAATCCCTAGTAAAAACGTAATGAGTAGAACCTCACCTGAGATTGAGAATGATGCTTTCCCTGCCCCCTCAATATTCACCCATTTGTTAATGAATGATGCTGCAATTGTTTGCGTACCTGCCCCAAGAATAACCCCTGCTAGCGATCCGATTGCTCCGATGCATAAAGCCTCTAATAAAACGACTAATATAATTTGATTTGGGTTACTACCGAGTGCACGTAATAATGCCCACTGCTTAAATCGACTTCTAACAGATAAGAAGAAACTTCCCATTATTAAAAGAGCTACAACAAATAAAGCAATACCACCTAAACTAAAAATTAACGGCTTCATTACATTTAGTCGTTCAAACGCCTTATCAACATAAGTACGTTGATCCACCTTTATATTTTCTATCTTCTTATTTACATCAAGAGCAATTGCTCTTTTCACATTTACATCGGCGGTTTTCACTTGAACGAGGTTGAATTGATTTGATAGATTTAATTCTTTTTGAAGCCAATGGATTGGAAAATAAGCACTATGCCCCATTGCTGCCATTAGCGGTGGATTTAAAATCCCGACGACTTTCACATTCTTTTCTCCATGCTGCGGGAATGGCAACTTAATCGTATCTCCTACTCTTATATTTTCACGATCTGTATACCCTTTTGTCAGTGCTACTTCAGCACCTTCTTTCGGATATCGCCCTTCTACTATTTTATAAGAATGCATTTCTGGAGAATCTTGCTCAACACCCCAATAGGACGGTTTTCCCGATAACTCTTTATAATTTGGAAAAGGATATGGTATAAGTACTTTTGATATTTTTTCAGCATTTTCTAAGCCATCTATTCCTTTTAAACTTTCATTATTTAAATACATATCATTTTTTATATAACCAAATTGTAAATTATAATCTCCATACCGGCTTACTACTTGTTCCTTCACGCTTTTCTCTACTGATTGATTGCCTAGCAATAACATCGTCGCTAACATAACACCTAAAGCTGCACCGAGGGCAATCAACATATTTCGCAGCCAATTTTGTTTCATCGATTTTACTGCATACTTAATTACCCATCGCATCACCTTTACCCCCTACTTTAAAGTGGTGATTCATAATCTCTTGAATGTGAGTAACTTGTTGCGGGATATTTCGAAACTTCCACCCTTTACTTTCAGCATGTTCATGAATCACTTCACCATCTAATAAGAAAACAACTTTATCCGCATGAGCGGCTACGAACGGGTCGTGCGTTACAATGACAGCTGTTTGCCCTAACTCATCACACGCATTGCGAAGTGCCGCAATTATGTTTTTACTATTTTCCGAATCTAATGCCCCTGTTGGTTCATCAGCTAATATAATAGCCGGCTCATTTGCAAAAGCTCTTGCGATCGCAACCCTTTGCTGTTGCCCGCCTGATAACTGTGCTGGTAAATGTTTTTCTTTTCCCTTCAATCCAACAAGTTCTAATAAACGAGTTGCTGTCACCGTTGCCTTCTTTTGCGAGACATTATCTAACAGTAACGGTAATCCTACATTCTCTTCTGCACTAAACACTGGAATCAAATTAAACTGCTGAAAAATAAAACCGATTTTATGCCTTCTAAATAAAGCTAGCTCTTTTTCTTTTAATGTTGATATCTCTGTACCGTCAACTCGAATACTACCTACTGACGGAATATCTAATCCACCTAACAACTGAAGTAAGGTCGTTTTACCCGATCCACTAGCCCCCATAATACAGACGAAATCTCCTTTTTGAATTTGAAGATTAATGCCTTTTAATATCTTTACTTTACTATCCCCAATATCAAACGATTTTTCTAACCTTTCAATTTCAATAATATTCATCCCCATATCCCCTTCTCTCTCTATTTACCAATCTATATATTCTATTCAGAATGCAAAATCCCTACTTTTTTGTATTTTTTTGTCACATACTAACATGTATCCCATATTAGCTAATTACATTTTCGCTTTATTTCTCACGTCAAAAAAGTTGACTCTCACAACAGAAGTAACCATAATAGTTACATAAATAAAAAACTATCCACAAATAGGAGGAAGAGCAATGAAACATGTAATCGTTTATGCACACCCAAATACAGAAAGCTTCAACCATGCGATTTTAGAAACGGTAAAAAGTGAATTAGAAGAAAAAGGTCATGAAGTACGCGTTCGCGATCTATACGAATTAAACTTCAATCCAGTATTAGGCGCTTCCGATTTCATCTCATTTTCTCAAGGAAACACACCAGAAGATATTAAAGAAGAGCAAGAGCATATCTCTTGGGCGGATAGCATTACATTCATTTATCCAGTTTGGTGGGCGGGACTTCCTGCTATTTTAAAAGGATACGTTGACCGTGTATTTAGCCACGGCTTCGCTTATGCTTACGGTGAAAATGGTATTGAAAAGTTATTAAGCGGTAAAAAAGGCTTACTATTATCTACAATGGGAAATACGAAAGAAGCATACACAGCAGGCGGTATGTTTGAAGCAATGAAGAAAACAGCAGATGTTGGTATTTTTGAATTTACAGGTATTGAAACAATTGAGCATACATTCTATACGAGTGTTCCTTCTGTGGATAACAGTGTGCGTAAGCAATATCTTGAAGAAGTTAAAGATGTTGTGAATCGTGCATTCTAATAAAAAACTCCGGTTGTTAAAACCGGAGTTTTTTTATTTCATCATTAATTTCGGAATATATCTTTGAAGAATGCTTTCTAATTCATTCATATCTTCCTGTCTAATAAGTAAATTTACATTGTCATTCATTTTTTCTCGCCCGCGATATAAAAATATATTTTCTTTTGGATTTTCCCATGTTGATGTTTTATAGCCTTTTAATTCTTCGTATGAATAAAAGTTTAATCCGTCTACTACACCTTTTTCATATATTTGTACACTTTTAATAAGATGGATAGCTATTAAAGTCATAAAACAACTTGCTACAGCATGAATACCTAGCTGAATGAGAAACTGTTCAACTGTATCAATATCGCCACTTACGTACTGAGCATATATATACATACATTGCCCAATGAAATATGCTGGTCCAAGTAATGCAATCCAACGTCTTTTCACCCGAGGATACATTGCAATGAGTTTTCCTGAGCTTTTTTTCATTTCATTTATTTTATATATCTTCCATAGAACAAAAAACAAAACACATAATGTAAAAACAAACATAATACATGACATCCAGTACACTCTGATTCCCCCTTGTATCATTACATATGAATTTTACATTTTATATAACAACGGCGAATATGCAATTATGCATAAAAAAACAGGTAACCTATTCCGGTTACCTGCATTTCATTACATCTTCTCAATCCACTCCGTCAAGTTATGCACAACTTGCGTTGGTTGTACTTCATATTCTGTTAACTTCTCCACAGTTGTGACTCCAGTGTGGACAAGAAGGGTATGCATGCCAGCATTTACTCCCGCTAAAATGTCTGTATCGTAGTTATCCCCAACCATTAATGCTTCATCTTTTCCTATACCAAGCACTTTTAACGCTTGTTCCATAATGATTGATTCTGGTTTTCCAATAAAGATTGGATCCACGCCTGTTGATACTGTTACAACTGATGTTAATGAACCGTTACCTGGTAATAATCCGCGCTCAGTCGGAATGGCGATATCTCCATTTGTAGAAATAAACGTTGCGCCGTTACGCACAGCAAGACAAGCTTTTGCTAATTTTTCATATGTGATGTCACGATCTAAACCAACAACAACGAAATCAGGATTTTCATCCACAAGTTCAAATCCTTTTTCCACAAGTGCATCATGTAAGCCTTCTTCACCAATCATATATACAGTTGCGTCTTGTTTACGTTCATAAATGAAGTTCGCTGTCGCCATACTCGTTGTGAATACTTGCTCTGCTTCCGCTGGAATATCGAAACGAACAAGTTTTTCTGCCACTTGTTCTGGTTTACGCGTTGAATTATTCGTAACGAATAAATAAGGAATGCCGCGCTCTCCTAATGCTTTTACGAAGTCGCTCGCTTCTTCAATTTGTTCTTCTCCGCGATACATCGTACCGTCTAAGTCAATTAAGTAACCTTTATACATCATTATGTCTCTCCTTCTATGCTAACGTTCTCACCTTATCATACCACTCTTATATTACCCGCTTTTTCCAAAGAAAAAAACGCTTTACCTAAAAGCGCCCCATAACGTTCATTTTTTCTCTTTTACTTGGTAAGAACAACTACAATCGCCCTCACACATGTTTGCTAACGTCTTTACATCTGCTCCTGCAAATAAACGATTATACATCTCTTTTTCATCTTCGCATACTTGCGGGAATCTCTCTGCAATTTCTTTTAACGGACAGTTTTGTTTTTCAATTACGAAAGAGTTCTCCCCATCTCTCTTTATTTGAACCATATAACCATTTTTCTCTTGCATGGCCGCTATCTCTTGCACTTTAAATGCTAAATTCTTTTGATTACTCACTCGTTTTTGCAACTGTTCTTCCATTCGCTTCGTTCTCTCTGTTAAAACGTAACGAAGTATTTTTTCATCACCCATTCGAGCTAAATCTTCTAGCATATCAATCGCAAATTGCTTATACTCCTTCGGGAATGTATCTTCTCCCTTTTCACTTAATCCATATAAATAAGTTGGTCTTCCGACATGTTGTCTTACCATCTTAGAATAAATGAAACCATCTTTCTCAAGATTACTTAAATGTCTTCGGATCGCCATTTCTGTAATCTCTAAAACGTCAGCTAGTTCCGCTACTGTATGCTCTCCCTTAACTTTCAACAATTGTACAATTTCATCTTTCGTCGTACGTGCTTCCCCCATGCTTAACCCTTCTCCCTTTTCCCTTTACTTTCTCACATACAATATAAGATCCCCAAAAGGCAGTCCCGGGGATCTTATAAGCATAATTATTCTGGTACAAATGCAGATACAGGTCCTAATTCCTTCTCTAAATAACTGCGAATATTTGCTGGGTATTTCTCTACCACTGCAATATGTTTTTGAATCGTCTTATATAATTCATCATGATTCATTTGAATATAATCTTGCGTAAGCATTTTTCGAAGAAGGATAATTTCTTTCATTCCTTGTCCTTCTTCTGCACTTATCACTCGCTCGTCCATCAAAATATCGATAATATCTTCATAACTTCCTGGATCGCGCATAATAAATCCATCAATCATCGCATTCCCTACATCTAATACACAATCAATAATTAGATGAGCTATACGTTCTAATGCGTAAAATTCAAACTCGGTTTCATATATCTTTTTCTCTTGAAATGTACTTGTTGCTCGTTCTAAACATACTAGCATTTGTTCTATTTTCTTTCTGTCTACAAAATACATGAATGTCACCTACCTGGAAATTAAAGCATTTACATTTTAATTGTAACGCTTTCTTCTGAAAAAA
The DNA here is from genome assembly GCF_016483705.1 of Bacillus cereus group sp. N6. Lineage (NCBI taxonomy): Bacteria > Bacillati > Bacillota > Bacilli > Caryophanales > Bacillaceae > Bacillus > Bacillus cereus group sp. N6. The sequence continues at coordinate 50,714 of NZ_JAEHBI010000012.1, read as the reverse complement.
TCGACAATTTTTCGAATTCACCTTTTCTCCGTTATTTGTTATAGTTATATTTGTATGATTTTTGAAATTGGAGGAATGGAATCTTGGAACGTGAACTCGCACTAGAAATTGTCCGTGTAACAGAAGCAGCAGCATTAGCATCCGCACAGTGGATGGGCCGCGGAAAGAAAAACGAAGCAGATGATGCAGCAACTACAGCAATGCGTGATATGTTTGATTCAGTAAACATGGCAGGTACAGTTGTAATTGGTGAAGGAGAACTTGATGAAGCACCGATGTTGTATATTGGTGAAGAACTAGGAACAGGTAACGGTCCAGAAGTAGACATTGCCGTTGATCCATTAGAAGGTACAAACATCGTTGCAAAAGGTCTTGCAAATGCAATGGCAGTTATCGCAATCGCAGATAAAGGAAACCTTCTTCATGCTCCTGATATGTACATGGAAAAAATCGCGGTTGGTCCAAAAGCAGCTGGTAAAATTAGCTTAGATGATCCCATTGAAAAAACAATTGAAATTGTAGCAGAAGCTAACAATAAAAAGATTCGCGATCTAACAGTTATCGTGCAAGAACGTGAACGTCATCAAGATATTATTGACCGTGTTCGTGCAAAAGGTGCACGCGTAAAATTATTTGGTGATGGTGATGTTGGTGCGTCAATCGCAACAGCACTACCTGGAACGGGTATTGATTTATTCGTAGGTATTGGCGGAGCTCCAGAAGGTGTTATTTCTGCAGCAGCATTAAAATGCCTTGAAGGTGAAATGCAAGCTCGCTTAGTTCCAATGAACGAAGAAGAAGAAGCTCGTTGTCGTGAAATGGGATTAGAAGATCCTCGTCAACTTCTTATGTTAGATGACTTAGTATCTGGGGATGATGCAATCTTCTCAGCAACTGGTGTATCTGCTGGTGAGTTATTAGACGGTGTTAAATTCCTTGGCGGAGATCTAGCTGAAACATATTCTATCGTTATGCGTTACAAAACAAGAACGGTACGATTCATTAAAACGCATCACCATTTAGATCATAAACCACACTTAAACTTAGATATTTAATAAAGGAGCCATGTGTATGGAAGAACGTTTCTTTCTGTACGACGATACAGTCGCTACAAGAACTCGTTTCGTTAGCTTTATGGGAGAAAATGAGCGTCATGATTTAGCGCTTTTATACTCCGATCGTCATTACGGTAAAACAATTGTCCTTGATATACAGCGCAATAGATTTGCAATCATCGGTCCTGACGATTTAAACGAACCAGGCTATTTAGAGCATGCATTTTCTATGACTGAAGAAATTGCAGAAGAATTACGTTCATTTTTATTTGAACTTATATAATTTATCTTAGGCACCAGCTATTTTAGCTGGTGTTTTTTCGCTTTAAGTATTTTGAATTTTCAATCTTATATGTTATAATTAAGAATAAATCTATTTGGATAGAAAGGACGTTATCTACGTATGCCAACATTTACTTTGTAATGGACCAGCAATTGGATAGCATTACTCTCAAAAAAGCACCTTGCTTTTTCAAGGGAGTAGTCTGCCCATTCCCATTACAAAGGAACGTATTGCATCTGTAGTATGATGTTTACGGAGGTTCCTAAGGGAACCTCCTTTTATTTTTGTCTATTTCTCATGTCTTCATACTACAAGACATCCAAATAGCTGTATTACGTTTCTTTGCCACTACTATAAGAGGTGAAGAAAAATGCAGAAAGTACAACTTTCTTGGAGTTTATATGAAAATGAACAAAACACAATCGAAAAGTATTGTAAAAATTGCAGACGCACTACCTTATTTACTGACACGAATATTCGTAGGCATAACGCCAACGGAAAAAATATATATCGTTTTGCCATTTATAAATGTCCGAAAGATCATACGTGGAATCAAAAGCTACGTATTTATAAAGCATTCACTGATCACGTTGAAACAGTCGATATGACGCAGCAAGATCAAACAGAAACAACTACTACCATTTCCATTACACAACATAAAGAAAGCGGCGTAGCTGAAATTACAATTGTATTAGACCTCGTTTTCGGTTCCCACCGAATCGATAAAGCTTTATCCACATATATTTCTGACTGGAGCCGTACACGCATTGTGGATAAAATTAAAAATGGGGATATTCAATTGAACGGACAACAAATGAAACCAAACGCAATACTTTCTGAAGGCGATCATATCTCGATTTGTTTATAAGCGAAAATATGCAAAAAATCCTCTTACAATCGTAAGAGGATTTTTTTATTTCTTCACTTTTCGTAATACGAAGTGTGCACAACCGAAATTACAGTACTCGTATAAATACTCCGTTAACGTACTAATTTTCGTATCATATGTCGAACGTTGATTACTATCATCAAAGAAACCGCGCAATCTAAGTTGCTCATAACCCCAATCCCCAACGATGTAATCATATTTATTTAAGATTTCTGCATAACGCTCTTTAAATGCTTCTTCACTAAAACCGTCACGAAAGTTTTTAATTACTTCGTACTGAACATTATTAATGCTCACCGTAGCATGCATCTCTTGCTCTTGCTTTTGCTCCATCATTAACTTCCTCTCTAAGCATTCTTCTTTTTATCGTATCACAAAGCATACCAACCAACAATTTCAAATACAAAAAATTGAAAATTAGTGCATGCTATGGAGAAGGAGGTGATACATCGTGAAAAAACAAATTATACTCTCTCTCCTCACTCTTTCCTTATTTGCAGGCTGTCAATCATCTAATAAAGCCGAAATGGAACGTGAAGAAGGCAGTCGTGTTCTTGTTTCCAATAAAAACGACATGTATCATACGGAAAATACAAATACAAGATTAACGAGAGTCGGTTATTCATCTAAACAAAAACATGAAGTATCTAACAAACAAGTAGGAGCCATTAACCGTGAGAAAGTCGCTGAAATGATTACAAGCATGACAGTCAAACTTCCTGACGTTACAAACGCTGCTACGCTCGTTACCGATGATGAAGTATTTGTTGTATACCGTGCAAACACAACGGATCCAAAACTCGTAGCGGATCAAGTATATAAAGCTGCTTTGTCCATCGTCCCTCGCTATTATAAAGCATATGTATCAACAGACCAAAAGTTGATTTCTCAAATTCAAGGCCTTCAATCAGGTAGCTTAAATGATACAGAATATACACAGAGCCTCGACATGCTAAAGCGAGAAATGAGCAAAAATCCTCATTTAAACAATACGGGGGATCAGACTTTGAATGATATGATTAAAAAATAAAGAAGGTGGAGAAAACCTCCACCTTTTTTACTATTTCTTACGATCCGCATAAACCTCCATCGCATCACACATAAACTGTGCTAAACCTTCACCAAACTTATCGATATTTTTCGTGAAGCGCTCATCAGCGACGTACATTTGACCGAGTCCTTTAAAAGCATCTAGTGAATATTCTCCAAAGTTTTGCAAGTAATCGTACCATACCCCGATTGCTTCCTGTGCCTCTTTAGAATCTGGTGCGCCGTGTCTAAGCGCCGCTAAATTTCTGTAAATAGTATTAAACTCTTCTTGATTATCTTTTGACATACCTTTCGCGTATTCATTCGCTTTATCTACAGCTGCGTCTCCCCATCGTTCACGCGCTTCTTCTTCGTACGGATTATGGCTGAAATCGAAGCCTTCAAATTTCTCTTTATTCGTCATTTCAATCTCTCCTTTTGTATGCTGAATTGTTTTATCAATTGTCGCAATCACCTTATCTAATCTGGCACGTTTTTCAAGAAGCATTTTCTTATGAAGCTGTAGTGCTTCTTCGTGGTCGAATGATGGACTCATGATAATTTCTTTAATTTTCTTCAAAGGGAAGCCTAGCTCTTTAAAAAATAAAATTTGCTGCAATGTCTCTAAATTTTTATTGGAATACAGACGATATCCAGACTCTGTCGTCTCGTCTGGGGTTAACAACCCAATTTCATCGTAATGATGCAGTGTGCGCACACTAATTCCAACTAAATTAGCTACTTCTTTTACCTTCATTGTCATGTGTATCTCCCCCTTAATACATACGATAAAGTATGACGCAACGTTAGAGTCAATAAGTAAATTCATTTTTTGTTAAAAGTTTCATCTCCACTATATTTCATGCATAATAGATATGTACATATATTAGAAAGCGGTGAAAGTATGGTTTCAAGTACGGTAATTGCCAGTATCACAATTCAACTTGTGATTTCGATTCTGGTACCTATTATTGCGTTTGTTTATTTCCGTAAAAAATATAATATTAATTGGAAAGTGGTCGGCGTTGGTGTTCTTATCTTTATTGGATTTACCCAAATTCTCGAAACACCGTTCCACCTATTTATGCGTGGTAATCCAGCAATCGCTCCATTTTTAGAAAATCCGTTTGTCTTTGCAATTTATGGCGGACTAACTGCTGGTATTTTTGAAGAATTAGGACGCTTCGTTGCCTTCTTCTTCCTACTAAAAAAATATCTAGAATATAAAGATGGCTTCGCTTATGGAATTGGTCACGGCGGGATTGAATCCATTTTAGTTGGCGGATTCTCTGCATTGCAGACACTTATATTCGCTAATGCTATTAACAATGGTAGCTTCGCTCAAATGGCAGAAAAACTACCACAATTAAATCTTGTAAAGGATATGTTAATAGAACAACCTGCTTATTTATACTTCCTTGGCAGCTTGGAAAGAATTATGGCTCTTGTATTGCAAATTGCCTTTACAATGCTTGTCTTATACGCAGTAAAACAGAAGAAATATATCTTCCTTGTTTACGCTATATTATTCCACGCATTTGTAGACTTTTTCGCGGCACTTTATCAAACAAAAACAATTAACATCTTTGTTGCAGAAGGAATTACCCTTCTCTTCACAATTGGTGCTGTCATTCTTATTCGTAAAATGAAAGAGAAATTAATGAGTGTACCGGAATAAAAAATAACCCACCAGCTGGTGGGTTATTTTTTACCACGATTTTCGCAATGATGATAACTCTTGCCCTCTTGCAGCTCCCTCTTTGTTTCTGCATCTATAACAATGTACTTATGAAACTCTTCTGCTTCATTTTGAGAAAAGGAAGCAAAAAAATAAACTTGGCGATCAGGGTGAACAAAAAAATCTTGAAGTACCACGCTACTACGACAACCCACGGCTGCTTTTTTTCTGAAAGAAAATTCTTTATCCGGCACTTCTTTAAATAAAATCTTTTTTCGAACGCTATATGCTGCATTGTTGTATTCTTTATAGATTTTCTTATCTAACTGTTCGTAAAACACATCTTCACTCACAAATGATTTATTTCGATTGCTTGGATAATTTAATTTTTGATTGGATTCTGCATATGTTGTGGACAAGTGTATAAAAAAACAAAGACCGAATATAATACATATCATTTTTTTCATCATTACACCTCAAATGTTCATTTATCCACATTACTTTTCCACATATTTAAATCAATATGCCGTTTCCAATAAAAAGGAATTTTTCCCACATTTGTCGAAGTATATAGCGTCAACTTGAAAGATGGGGATGAATTGTGAAGAAATTGATTGTAATACGACATTGTTCAGCAACTGGACAAGAACGTGATGCCGAATTAACGATTGCAGGAAAAAATCAAGCAAGCACTCTTGCTACATTCCTCTTAGAAAACCAATCACAAATAGATCATATTATTTCAAGCCCATTTGTGCGAGCTATCGATTCTATTCGGCCCTATGCGCTTCAAGCTAACTTGTCTATCCAAGAAGATGAACGATTAGCTGAACGCATATTAAGCGACGTTCCAATGGATGATTGGTTGCAAAAACTAGAATCTACTTTTACAAATATAGATATCGCCTTTTCAGGCGGAGAGTCAACAAAACAAGCGACGGATCGTGCTATATCACTTATCCAAGACGTTTTAAAGTTAAACCATACTACAACACTACTTGTTACACATGGCAACTTACTGACGCTCATTTTAAAGCACTTTGATCATACGATCGGCTTTATTGAATGGAGAGCTTTAACGAATCCTGATATTTACGAAATTACACTCGATAAACAATGTATCCTAAAACGATTATGGGAAGCACCGTCCAAGTAATATCTCTTTCCAACACATTCAGTTGACGCCACGAGAAGAAACTGTACTAACAATAGAAAGGGGTATCACTCCATATGTACGAAGATGTACTTGCTTTACTACATAAAACAAATGCTTCTTACGAAAAGTTTGAACACGAACCAGTACTCGATTATGAAACAGATCGTATCGTACGTGAAAGGCTTGGCTTACACGGCACTCCAAGTAAAAGCTTATTTTTAAAATCAAAGTCTGGAGATTATTACGTATTTTTTACGTTAGAGGGTACAAGGCTCAACCGAGGAGAGATGAAAGAAATAACAGGAGAAAGCTTATCTCTCTGTTCTCCTGATGAGCTAAGAGAAGAAACAGGCTGTACTCCAGGATGTGTAGCTCCTTTCGGTTATTCACAAAATGTAACGATTATTGTGGATAGTGCTATTTATGCTTACGATAAAATTTTAATTACACCTGGTGTACCTGAATTTACAATTGAATTATCCACAGAGGAATTAAAGAAAATCTTATTAACATGCCCAAATACTGTTTTAGAATATAAACAAAAAGAGAGCTAATGATTAGCTCTCTTTTTTCATTATTTTGCTTCTGCTGTTTTTTCTTTTGCAGAACGAACCTGCTCGTCCGCATGGTAAGAAGAACGCACAAGCGGGCCAGCTTCACAGTGGCTAAAGCCTTTGCTAAGTGCAATTTCTTTAAGCTCTGCAAATTCTGCTGGTGGGTAATATTTAAGAACTGGTAAATGCTTCTTAGATGGCTGTAGGTATTGTCCAAGAGTTAAAATATCCACATTGTTTGCACGTAAGTCATCCATCGCTTCAATTAAATCTTCTCTCGTTTCACCTAAGCCCACCATAATGCTCGATTTAGTTGGAATATCAGGCTGCATTTCTTTTGCTCGACGTAAAAACTCTAATGAACGATCATATTTTGCTCTAGCGCGAACTCGGTCAGATAATCGACGTACTGTTTCAATGTTATGGTTTAAAATATCTGGTTTTGCATCCATTAACATTTTTAAGTTTTCTTCTACTCCACCCATATCAGATGGTAATACTTCGATTGACGTAAATGGATTTTTACGACGTACAGCGCGTACTGTTTCAGCAAAAACAGCTGCTCCCCCGTCCTTTAAATCATCACGTGCAACCGCTGTTATAACAACGTGCTTTAAGCCCATTTGTACTACAGAATCTGCTACGCGTTCTGGCTCTTGTAAATCAAGCTCAGTTGGTAAGCCTGTTTTAACCGCACAAAAACGACAAGCACGTGTACAAACCGCACCTAAAATCATAAATGTTGCTGTTTTTCTTACAGCCCAGCATTCATGAATATTCGGACATTTTGCTTCCTCACAAACTGTATGAAGATTCTTAGAACGCATCATTTTCTTTAAGCCTGTATAGTTTTCATTCGTGTTTAACTTAATTTTCAACCATTCGGGCTTGCGCTTATATTCTGTTTGTTTTGTCATGGTTATCAACTCCGCACAATATGAAATAATTTACCGTGTTCGCTTCTTTCAATGTAACATATCTATTCTAACGTATGAAAGCGATTTGCTCAAATGAAGATTCTAAGATTTTTTCCAATCGTTCCCTATAATGAAATACTCCGTATATCCCACACTAAAAAGAGTGATGTTGTGAAAGGAGTCTATTTCATGCTTCGAAAAATTTCTCTTTTGCTTTCGATTTGCTTTCTTCTCCACCAAAATATCGCTTACGGTGAAGATAATCAGCAAAGCATATACGAAAAGCGCATGGCACTATATAAAGAAACCGAGCAATCTTCAGGCATTCCGTGGTATTACTTAGCTGCAATGGATCAATACGAAAGAAATATACGGAGCGTAAGAAAAGATATTCCGAAAAAACCAGATGCCATTATCTCCCTTTATTTCAAACCAGAAATATGGGCTGGTCCCGTTAATGGTAACGACACTCTCCCCCATACAATTTCTCTATTTGGCGGATTGGGTTTAGATGGTGACAAAGATGGATTTGCAAACGCAAATAACGACCGTGATCTTCTGCATACAGCAGCGACAATTTTAAAGAAACAAGGAACGTCCGAAGACCGTGTTCACATTATGCTTTGGGAATATTATAGACGTGCGAAAACAGTTGAATTAATTACCGAATACGCCCAAATTTATAAACATTACGGACGTATTAATTTAGAAGGAAATGCTTTCCCTCTTCCGATTCGTAGTGACCATAGCTACCGTAGTACTTTCGGTGCTGGAAGAAGTTTTGGGGGAAGGAGAGTTCATGAAGGAACTGATATTTTTGCAGGCTATGGTGTACCAGTAAGATCTACTTGCTATGGCATTATTGAAACAAAAGGCTGGAACCGTCTTGGCGGATGGCGCATCGGTATTCGCGACCTTCATAATAATTACCATTATTACGCTCATTTAGGCGGATTCTCAAAAGAAATACAGCTTGGACAAATTGTCGAACCAGGAAAAGTAATCGGATTTGTCGGTAGCACCGGTTACGGCCCTCCCGGCACAGCTGGAAAATTCCCGCCCCACCTACATTTCGGTATGTATAAAGACAATGGTTATACAGAATGGGCTTTCGATCCATACATGCATTTAAGTCTTTGGGAGCGAAAAGAACGCACGCATACAAAACGATAACCGTAGCATATTGCTACGGTTATTTTTTTAATTCGGCTAACTATCCGTTTTCTTTTTATCAGGTACAACAACACTCCCACTTCCATAATAAGTAGGCACTTCCCCTTGAACAATACGCGTTGCAATCGGAACATCTTGTTTTACCTTTATTTCTTTCGTATGAAATGGAATAATCACTTGCAACGTGACTTCCATCTCCATAATAATTTGAATCGCTGTCGTATTGATCCCGTGCGGTTCAATTTTTTGTTTAATATCCGTATTCACATGACCAATCGTCGTGAAATCAATTGGAATATCGGGACCTATATTTCCAAGAAGCGCATTATCCGTTACACGACCAAAAGGAACTGCCATCGTTGCTCCATTTTTTTCAGAAATACCTAGCCCCTTCAAATCACCTTGTTCTACTTGCTGTAAATATTTTTCTATGTATGTGGTCGTTGACGTTACGATTTCATTTACTTGCTTTGTATTTAAATTAATTGTGGATACTTTCCCGTTTTTATCATTTTGTACTTTCATTAATGAATCGACATCAAACCCTTCATTAATTCTATCTTTTACCGCCTTCGTCATAACCGCTGTCGCCATTTTATGCGTCTCTACTTCCCCATATTTAAGTAATGTCGGCTGAATGCTTTTATTCACAATCCATAATCCTTGCACGAGTAATATGACAAAAAGAATAAACGACATAAGCAGTATGTGCCGAAAGGAAATTGGTCCCCTTCGAAACCGCGAATTTTTCGAACGAAATATACTCATAAAAAAACCTCCTTCTTATATCATTTCTATGCAAGAAGGAGGGACGATATATGCTTATCTCATTTTTAATAATGCTTCTTTTCCGATTGTGCCTGCCGTAATACCTAATGCTTCGGCCTCAATCGTTACTGATTCTAGCGGCGCTTCAAGAAGTTGTTCAATCGTTCTTACACCAACCGCACGGCCAGCAATAATTCCTCGATCACCTAACTTCTCATTTAAAAGACCTACATCTAATGCACCGCACATAATATATCCTTTATCGCTCATTACAGCTAGCAAATTTGTCTTTGGAAGTTTGACGCTAACCGCAATAAACGTATAATTATCGATTATAATTGGCTCCACATTAACCATAGTTCACACTCCTCTCTTTCTTATCTGTATGACAAGAGAAAAATGAGTGTTACAAGTTAACTAGCCTATAGTTTGACGGAAGATGTATGAGTTATCAACACGTCTGTTAACACATCTCTGAGTAACTCTGGCATATAATATTGTTTGTCAGAAAGTGTGGATAGCTCTGGGTATAAGTATCCGAATGTAAACATATCAATCGTTCCTACCGTATATATACGATCTAATTCCAGCGATTCCCCGTTAATCAATACATCTTCCAGTAAAATTTTATTCCCAGGAATCATATCTGGAATGACTTCGACACCAGCGTAAATCATTTTCCCCATCACTTTTCCACGAAATCCGAATCCTTTTACCTCAAGGTTCTCCATATTCGGGCGACGTGCTTTCAAAATAACTTCTCTTAACGTTTTCCCCGGCACTTTTAATAAACATGGATTAATTGGATGTGGACAAATTCTGTGAATATCTCCGCGCGTCACAACACCTTCATTTAATCCCTCTAATAGCACACCAGCGTTCACCATTCCAATTTCTGCACCGCACCACGTTTTCAGCGCATTTGCTAACATGTGCGAAAATGCCGTCTCATGAAACCAATCGACTGGTAAAGATTCCTTTAAATGAACGACAGGCTCTGCCATAATCTGTTTACTTTCTTCCTGCAGCAATTCAATTGTGGATAACGTTTTGCTATAAGCACCTAAACGTTCTGTCTTAATCGCTCTACCGTCCTTTTTCAACAGCTTCTTCGTCTCTTTATCCACAGTAAGCTGAACGTGCCCAACGTAACGTCCCCACTTTTCACAACAACAAAGTAAAGTATTATTCATAAGAATGCCACGCTCAAATAAATGGTGCGTATGTGCACCTAAAATAACATCTATATCATAATGCTCTGCCATATACTCATCCATGCTTTTTCCAAGATGAGAAAGGACAACCGTAATATGAGCCTCATCTCGCACTTCTTCTAAAATAGACTCTAAATGGATAAGCGGATCTTCAATATGCCAATCGAGCATATGATAAAACTCTGGATACGCTACTGTTAATCCGATAAAGGCAATCGTAATTCCATCTGTCGTTGTATGTAATTTATAAGGCTTTGCCCACGCTGGACGTACCCCTTCTTTTTCAAATAAATTCGCGACGAGCACCTCAAATCCAGCAGCATCATATAGACGATTCAAATGCTCCTTCGCTAACGTAATTCCTTCATTATTTCCGATTGTTACATAATCATATAACGCCTCATTCAAAAGCTTCGTATTGCCAAGTCCATTCGTCGCTTCCGAAATACTATGAAAACGATCCACATGATCGCCGATATCAACCGTCAAAACGGTCTCTCCCGCTTCCTGTCTTCGCTTTTTCTCCCCTTGTACAAACCGAGAAATTTGCGGCCAATTTTCAAAATGACTATGTATATCGTTTGTATGATAAAGGTGGATGATTGTTTCTTTATTTATATTCAGAGAAAAAACCTCCTCTCAGTTCCTTACTGCCATTTACGCTACACGTACGCAATAATCCTGTAAATACTTTTCGTCTTTTCTTGCTATTTTACATTGTACTCGCATTATAAGAAAAAGCAAAAGATTGTCCTTTTTGATAAGAAAACTTTTTCTAGTGTGTGGAAGGGTTTTAGATGATTGAACGGGGGGTTTGTTGGGGTTCCGGGGATTTGTCAAAAAGTTTAACAGAGAGTTCGGTAGGTGGGCTTCAATTGGATTTTCCAATAGATTGTCAGTGGATTTGTCAGTATCTTTGCCTTACTTCCAGACGGTCTCTTTTCCTACAACATGTTGTGGGGTATATACGGAATTTCTTTTGTCTTACTTTGTCGATAAGTCGATATCCCTTGTCGAATCGTCGATATATTGCAATAATCGCCGATATATTACGAGTTGTGGTCGATATATTTGAATAATCGCTAATATATTCAGCTGAATACCAACCTGGGTATACCAGACTGACCTAAACTGAATCGACCCCAGCACAACATAAGAAAGCGCCCTGCTGTGCAGGGCGCTTTCTTCATACATATATTAACCAATAGAACCTTCCATCTCAAACTTGATCAGGCGGTTCATTTCAACTGCGTATTCCATTGGAAGTTCGCGAGTGAATGGCTCGATGAAGCCCATTACGATCATTTCTGTAGCTTCTTGCTCAGAAATACCGCGGCTCATTAGGTAGAATAATTGTTCTTCTGATACTTTCGATACTTTCGCTTCGTGTTCAAGTGAAACGTAATCGTTTTTGATTTCGTTGTAAGGAATTGTATCAGATGTAGATTGGTTATCCATGATTAACGTGTCACACTCGATGTTAGAGCGAGAGTTTTTCGCTTTTGGTCCGAATTGCACGATACCACGGTAAGTTACTTTACCACCATGCTTCGCAATCGATTTAGAAACGATTGTTGAAGACGTGTTTGGTGCTAAGTGAATCATTTTCGCACCAGCATCTTGGTGTTGGCCTTTACCAGCAATCGCGATAGATAATGTTAAACCACGAGCGCCTTCGCCTTTTAAGATAACCGCTGGGTATTTCATCGTTAATTTAGATCCGATGTTACCGTCAATCCATTCCATCGTTGCGTTTTCTTCACAAACCGCACGTTTTGTAACTAGGTTGTATACGTTGTTCGCCCAGTTTTGGATTGTTGTATAACGGCAATATGCATCTTTCTTAATGATGATCTCTACTACCGCACTGTGAAGTGAGTTAGTCGTGTAAACAGGTGCTGTACAACCTTCTACATAGTGTACGTGTGCGCCTTCGTCTACGATGATAAGCGTACGCTCAAATTGTCCCATATTTTCAGAGTTAATACGGAAGTACGCTTGAAGTGGTGTATCCACTTTAATACCTTTTGGAACGTAGATGAATGATCCACCAGACCAAACTGCAGAGTTTAATGCAGAGAATTTGTTGTCTGTTGGTGGGATTACTTTTCCGAAATGCTCACGGAAAATATCTTCGTTCTCTTTTAATGCGCTATCTGTATCTTTGAAGACGATTCCTAGAGCTTCTAGGTCTTCTTTCATGTTGTGGTATACAACTTCAGATTCGTACTGTGCAGATACACCAGCTAAATATTTTTGCTCAGCTTCAGGAATACCTAATTTATCAAATGTCGCTTTAATTTCCTCAGGTACTTCATCCCAAGACTTCTCAGATTTCTCAGATGGTTTTACGTAGTACGTAATTTCATCGAAATCTAAGTCGTTTAAGTCGCCGCCCCATTGTGGCATTGGCATTTCATAGAACTTATCCAGTGATTTTAAACGGAAGTCTAACATCCACTGTGGTTCTTCTTTCATACGTGAAATCTCTTCAACGATTTCTTTTGTTAAACCGCGTCCAGCACGGAAAATCGAAACGTCTTTGTCTTTGAAACCATATTTATAATCGCCGATATCTGGCAGTTGCTTCGCCATGTTGGTGTGTCCCTCCTTAGATAACCTCGTTTTTAGGAACCTTTAACATTACTTATCTTCGTTTAAGCCCTTTTCTAACGCTTTCCACGCTAATGTTGCACATTTAATACGTGCAGGGAACTTGCATACGCCTTGTAATGCTTCAATATCTCCTAAATCAATGCTGTCATCGTACTCTTTTCCTAGCATCATGTCAGAGAAAATTTTAGAAAGCTGAAGTGCCTCTTCAATTTTCTTACCTTTTACTGCTTGTGTCATCATCGAAGCTGAAGACATTGAGATAGAACACCCTTCTCCTTCAAACTTCGCCTCTTGTACAATACCTTCTTCTACTTTCATCGTAAGTTGAATACGATCGCCGCAAGTTGGATTGTTCAAGTTAACAGTAACACTATCTTCTAACACGCCATTGTTACGAGGATTCTTATAATGATCCATAATAACTTGACGGTATAACGTATCTAAATTATTAAATGACATTTGTGAAATACTCCTTTGTCTTGATTAGTGATTCAACAAATGTATCAATTTCTTCTTTTGTATTATATAAATAGAAGCTCGCACGTGCTGTAGAAGAAGCTTTCAGCCACTTCATAAGCGGTTGTGCACAGTGGTGTCCTGCGCGAACCGCAATGCCTTCTACATCTAATACAGTTGCTACATCATGAGGATGTACGTCTTCAATATTAAATGTAACAAGACCAGCGCGATGCTTTGGACCATAAATTGTAACGCCATCTACTTCTGATAGTCTTTCTAAAGCATATTGCGCTAATTCATGTTCATGCTTTTCAATATTATGAAGACCGATTTCTTCTAGGAAATCAATTGCCGCACCAAGTCCGATTGCATTACCGATAATCGGTGTACCTGCTTCAAACTTCCACGGAAGCTCTTTCCAAGTAGATTCTTGTAAATCTACGAAATCAATCATTTCACCGCCAAATTCAATTGGCTCCATATTGTTCAGCAATTCTTTTTTACCATATAATACGCCGATACCTGTAGGTCCGCACATCTTATGAGCAGATAATGCGTAGAAATCACAGTTTAAATCTTGTACATCCACTTTCATATGAGGTGCACTTTGTGCTCCATCAACGATCATGATTGCACCGTTTTCATGTGCAATTGCTCCGATTTCTTTTACAGGGTTAATCGTTCCAAGTACGTTTGATACTTGCATAATAGAAACGATTTTTGTATTCGGTGTAACTGTTTGACGAACATCTTCTAAAGAAATTGTACCGTCTGGTTGAAGCGGAAGGTATTTTAAAGTTGCACCAGTTTTCTTCGCAACTTGTTGCCACGGAATGATGTTACTATGGTGTTCCATGTAAGAAATAACGATTTCATCGCCTTCTTTTACATTTTCAAGACCATAGCTAGCCGCTACTGTATTTAATGCAGTTGTCGTTCCGCGCGTGAAAATAATCTCTTCCATTGATTTCGCGTTAATAAACTTGCGAACTTTCTCGCGTGCACCTTCATACGCGTCGGTAGCTTTCGTACCGAGCGTATGAACACCGCGATGCACGTTAGAATTATATTCTTTATAGTAACGTTCTAACGTTTCAATGACTTGAATTGGTTTTTGAGAAGTTGCTGCACTATCGAAATATACAAGTTGTTTGCCGTTCACTTTTTGATCAAGAATTGGAAACTGTTTGCGTATTTCATGAATATTCATTAGCGAACTTTCCTTTCAATTACCTCAACAAGCTGTGCCTTTACTCCTTCAATTGGAAGCTCATTTACTACAGGTGCTAAGAATCCATGGATGACTAAACGTTCTGCTTCGCGTTTTGGAATACCACGGCTCATCAAGTAGTATAATTGGTACGGATCTACGCGGCCTACTGAAGCTGCGTGACCTGCCATTACATCATCTTCGTCGATTAAAAGAATTGGGTTTGCATCACCGCGAGCTTTTTCATCTAACATAAGAACGCGAGAAGATTGTTGTGCATTTGATTTAGATGCACCATGTTCAATCTTACCAATTCCGTTAAAGATAGATGTTGCACTATCTTTTTGTACACCGTGTTTTAAAATCCAACCTTCAGAGTGTTTACCGAAGTGAACAACTTTAGTTGTAAAGTTTTGTGTTTGGTTACCACGACCAATTGTTACTGTTTTTGTATCAGCATATGATCCGTCGCCCATTAAATTCGTAACGTTCTCTGAAATTGTGTTTCCGTCATTCATAAGGCCTAGAGCCCAATCAATGCGGCCGTCGCGTCCAACAACACCGCGGCGGTTAACGTAAGTTGTTACGTCTTTTGCTAATAGATCAACCGCACCAAATTTCACTTGTGCGCCTTGTTCCACGATTACTTCTGCTACGATATTTGCAATACCTTTAGCATTTTCATTTGCAACGTAGTTTTCTACATAAGTTGCAGTACTGTTCGCATCAGCTACGAATAATACGTGGTTATATACGTTAGCTTCTTCGCCGTCTACTAAGAATACAGCTTGAAGTGGAGTTTCAAGAACAACGTTTTTCGGAACATATACAAATGCACCGCCGTTGATTAATGCAGCATGAAGTGCAGTTAAACGATGCTCGTCTACCTTCACGCCGTCTTTCATTAAATACTTTTGTAATAGTTCAGCATGCTCTGTTGCAGCTGTTACGATGTCTGTAAAAATAACACCTTTTTCTTTTGCTTCGTCTGCTAAAGAAACGAATGCAGTTGTACCAGTACGTTGTACTAATACGCTGTTATTTTCATCGATTAAGTTTTTCACTGCTTCTGGAAGCTCTGTTAAAGAACTTACAGGCTCTTGCTTAGCAGCGTCGCCTTTTCCGATAAAGTCCCATTTTTCAATTTTCGTTTTATCAGGCGTTGGCATTGGAAGTTCAGTTGCTTGTGCAAGAGCTTGTAAGCGGAACTCAGTCAACCAAGCAGCTTCGTTTACTTCGCTTGCGCGCTGACGGATTGTTTCTTGATCGAAAGGTAATGTACCGATTGTCATGTTTATGCTCCTCTCTTACGCTTCTTGCTCTGCTGTTTCGTCTTCAATACCTAATTCTTTTTTAATCCAGTCGTAACCTTCAGCTTCTAGACGTTGTGCAAGCTCAGGGCCACCAGATTTAACGATACGACCGTTCATCATAACGTGAACGAAGTCTGGAGTGATGTAGTTTAATAAACGTTGGTAATGCGTAATCATTAGGCAACCGAAATCTTCGCCGCGCATTTGGTTAATACCTTTAGATACAACTTTTAATGCATCGATATCAAGACCTGAGTCGATTTCATCTAAGATTGCGATTTTTGGCTCAATCATCATTAATTGAAGAATTTCGTTACGTTTTTTCTCTCCACCAGAGAAACCTTCGTTTAAGTAACGTTGTGCCATTTCTGGATCCATTTCTAGGAATTCCATGTTTTTATCTAAAGTACGGATAAATTTCATAAGAGAAATTTCATCGCCTTCTTCACGACGTGCGTTAATTGCAGAACGTAAGAAGTCAGCGTTTGTTACTCCGCTAATTTCACTTGGATATTGCATTGCTAGAAATAGACCTGCTTGTGCTCGCTCATCTACTTCCATTTCTAATACATCTTCACCGTCGATGATGATGCTACCTTCTGTTACTTCATATTTTGGGTGACCCATAATTGCAGAAGATAAAGTTGATTTACCTGTTCCGTTAGGTCCCATAATTGCGTGGATTTCTCCACCTTTTACTTCAAGGTTTACACCTTTTAAAATTTCTTTACCGTCGATTGATACGTGTAAGTCTTTAACCGTTAATGTAGAACCAGCCATCTCAATACCTCCATTAATCCTCTATATACATTTTAAAAATTCCTAAAACGTTCATATTCTCATTTTATTCTCATTCTAATTTTATATCAAATAAAATGATATCGCAAACGACGAAAAAAAGTAACAATTTTTTCACAAATGTATATAAGTATTTCCCTTGCATCTTTATATGATACACCTTTCTTCTTATTTATATAAAGAAAAAAGGACTGGTAATTTTCCAGTCCTTCCCTTATATTTATTCACTTACCGGAAGTACAGCACCTTTATATTCTTTATTAATAAAATCTTGAATTTCTTTTGAATGCAGTACTTCTACTAGTTCTTTAATTTCTTTTTTCTTCTCGTCACCTTTACGAACTGCAATAATATTTGCATACGGAGAGTCTGATCCTTCAATCGCAATTGCATCCTTTGTTGGATTTAATTTCGCATCAATTGCGTAGTTTGAATTAATGAATAAAGCATCACCTTCATTATTTTCATATAGCTTCGGTGAAAGTCCCGGTTCTACATCTGTTTTAAACTTTAAGTTTTTCGGATTTTCTACAACATCTTTTACTGTTGCTTTAACAACATCTACACCGTCTTTTAATTTAATAACGCCACCTTTTTGTAACAATGCGAGCATACGGCCACGCTCCGCTACGTTATTACTCATAATAACTGTTCCGCCATCTGGCAATTCTTTTAAACTTTTATACTTCTTAGAATAAATGCCCATTGGCTCTAAATGGATTTTTCCTGCGTTTACAATTTTATATCCCTTTTCTTGAATTTCTTTATCTAAGTAAGGAATGTGTTGGAAGTAGTTCGCATCAATTTCCTTATCCGCTAACGCTTTATTCGGCAAAACATAATCCTGGAACTTTTTAATCTCTAATTTAATGCCCTTTTTCTCTAGTATCGGCTGTGCCTTTTCTAAAATAACAGCATGTGGCACGTTAGAAGCTCCCACAACAAGCTTATTCTCTTCTTCCCCTCCGCAAGCAGCTAATGTAAATACAGACAGTGCTGTAACAACTGACAATAGAATCTTTTTCATATGATGTCCCCTTCTCCCCTATAGTTATGTAGTTATAAAAAAGGCTGGCATACACCAGCTCTTTTCAGCAATTATTCTTTTACAGGAACAACCGCTCCTTTATATTCTTTATTAATAAAGTCTTCGATTTCTTTAGAATGCAATACTTCTACAAGCTCTTTAATCCCTTTTTTATCTTTATCACCTTTACGAACCACTAATACGTTTGTGTATGGAGAATCATCACCTTCAATTGCAATTGCATCTTTTTCTGGATTTAATTTCGCATCAATTGCATAGTTCGAGTTAATTAAAACAGCGTCGCCTTCTTTATTGTTATACACTTGTGGTAACAAACCAGGCTCGATATCCGTTTTGAACTTTAAGTTTTTCGGATTATCTGCAATATCTTTTGGAGTTGCACTAACTGGATCTACTCCGTCTTTAATTTTTAAAATGCCTTCTTTTTGTAAAATTGCTAAACCACGTCCATGGTCAGTAACGGAATTACTCATAATAATTGTCGCCCCGTCTGGAAGTTCTTTTAAACTCTTATATTTTTGAGAATATACACCAATTGGTTCCAAGTGAATTTTCCCTGCTATTTCAAAATCATATTTTTTATCTTTCATTTCTTTTTCTAAATACGGAATATGCTGGAAGTAGTTTGCATCTAAATCCTTATCCGCTAACGATTTATTTGGTAACACGTAATCTTGGAACTTTTTCACTTCTAATTCAATTCCTTTTTTCTCAAGTAACGGTTTTGCCTTTTCTAAAATTTCAGCGTGCGGCACGTTAGAAGCCCCCACAACTAGTTTCTTTTCATCTTTATCTTTCCCGCCACAAGCAGCTAACCCAAAAATAGAAGTTGAAATAAGTGCTGTAAGTAATAATTTTTTCATTTGAAACATCCTCCTGTTTTTTTATTATCGTTTATCTATTCGAGTCGTTACACTATCACCAATCCACTGAATGAAAAATACCACTAGTAATACACAAATTGTCGCAACGATTGTTACATCGTTATTTCCTCGCTGGAATCCTTCTAAATAAGCAAGTGTTCCAAGGCCACCAGCACCAACAACCCCCGCCATTGCTGTATAGCCTACTAAAGCGATTGTTGTAACCGTAATACCAGATACTAATGCTGGTAACGATTCTGGAATTAATACTTTCAAAATAATAGTGCTTGTTTTTGCTCCCATTGCTTTTGAAGCTTCAATTACACCTTTATCAATTTCGCGAAGTGCAATTTCAACCATTCTCGCGTAAAACGGTGCCGCTCCAATAATTAAAGCTGGCAGTGCTGCACTCGCTCCAAGAATTGTTCCAAGCAGAATCTTTGTGAATGGGATTAATAAAATGATTAAAATGATGAATGGTATCGAGCGGAAAATGTTTACGAACGCTCCAATCGCCGTGTTAACCGATTTGTTTTCCCATAAATTATCTTTCGCTGTCATAAAGAGTAACAATCCTAAAATTAGTCCTAAAACAAATGTGGCAAGAGCTGCGATTGCCGTCATATATAACGTTTCACCAGTTGCTTCTAACATTTGATTCCAATCAATATTTGTGAGTAACTTATCCATGTGCAATCACCTCCAGCTCTACTTGATCTTGATGTATTCCCTCTATTGCTTGCTGAATCGCTGTTTCCTCACCATTTAAATGAATAACTAAACTACCGTAAGAGCCGTTATTTGTTTGGGCGATGTTTCCTTGC
This sequence comes from Bacillus cereus group sp. N6, assembly GCF_016483705.1. Classification (NCBI taxonomy): domain Bacteria; kingdom Bacillati; phylum Bacillota; class Bacilli; order Caryophanales; family Bacillaceae; genus Bacillus; species Bacillus cereus group sp. N6. The sequence goes on along the minus strand of NZ_JAEHBI010000012.1, from coordinate 30,867 downwards.
AAAATGCTAACTTCTATATCACTGCGTTGCATTAATCTTTGAAGTACTGGTCTTTCTACAGCTTCACCGATAAACTGCAAACGAACTACTTTACCATCTGGATACTTTTCAATTAAACTTTCAATCGTTTCATTTGTATCTTCAGAATCCGTTAACTGCTGTACAAATCGCTTTGTAATGTCTTTCTGCGGATTGCGGAATACATCAAGTACTGGACCCGTTTCTACAATCTTCCCTTTCTCCATTACCGCCACTCGATTACAAATCTTTCGAATCACGTGCATCTCGTGTGTAATGAGTACAATTGTTAAACCGAGACGCTTATTAATATCTAATAATAAATCTAAAATTTGATCTGTCGTTTCTGGATCAAGAGCTGATGTCGCTTCATCACATAAAAGCACTTGTGGATTGTTAGCTAATGCTCTTGCAATACCAACGCGTTGCTTTTGTCCTCCGCTCAGCTGAGATGGATACGCGTCCCCTCTTCCTTCTAATCCAACAAGATGAATTAACTCATCCACTCGTTTTCTTCTCTTCGCCTTATCAACACCTGCAATTTCAAGTGGGAACTCGATATTTTCGCGTACAGTTCGTGACCAAAGTAAGTTGAAGTGCTGAAAAATCATTCCGATTTCTTGCCTTGCCTTACGAAGTTCACTCCCTGTAATTGCTGAAATCACACGATTTGCAATTGTAATTTGGCCAGAAGTTGGTTTCTCTAACTGATTGAATAATCTGATTAAAGAACTTTTCCCAGCGCCACTATATCCGATTACACCAAATATTTCACCTTTGTCTATTTTTAAATTGGCATTATCTACAGCAGTGACATCACCGCTTTTTGCTTTATATATTTTCTTTACATTTTCTAACAAGATCATGATGTTCACCCCTTTTTTTGTTTAAAAAGCGTAAGCGGCTCGTTTAGAACAAGAGGACGCCCGAATCCCTGACGTAGAGGCGCTTTTTGCCTCATAGGAAGGGATGAAACGACCGACTGTTCTAGCCGCTGAAGCTAGATTTTTGGTCGACTCCGCAATTTTTTATTTTTAATGCGTGTAGTCCACCGTTATCACTACTTTTATTGTTTGAATGTCCTCCACATTCAAACAATAAAAAAACCTTTCCGCTTTAGAGAAGCAGAAAGGTTTATATGCGTATATAACAACATTATCCCTCTCTCTCATCTCTCAAAGCATTTGCTTTGCAGGAATTGGCACCATTTCAACATAAGTTGACGGTTGCCGGGCTTCACAGGGCACAGTCCCTCCACCTCTCTTGATAAGAGAAATCAGATTACATTTTCGTCTGATTTGTAATTTATGAAATTGTCTATATTTTATGAATTGAATTGTATCAATATCCACACACCATGTCAACAGAAATTTTCGTAAAAAATGAAACTTCAGAATTTTAAGCACCTACTGACATCGGTTTACATATATGGAACATCGATTCAACTAATAGCATCGTTCGATACGTTCCCGAATATTGTACACGTCCATCGTTCATTAGCATTTGCAATCGTACATTTCCGTTCACCAATTGTTTTACATCTTCCTCATCTACACAAACGATTTGCTCCGTTCCTCTTTCCTCATGTAGCAGCTCTATATAATCTCTTGAAATTTGTAACGAACAACTTTCATCTCCAAAGCGGAAATTAACAGTTTTTTCTCCTTGTCTTAAAAGCGGCTCTAAATGATATTGACCATTAGCGTAATTTACAAATGATTGCAGCAAAGAATATAATTTCACCCTAAATCACATCCTTCATATCACTTTCTATTACACATACCATTCCCTCTCACTAAAGAGCAATCCTGTTACTTTCGCTCGACAAATACTGTAACCACCCTGCATCTCGACATATTTCCCGAGAAATATGTCGAGGCGGCAAAAACTTTGCCGCCTACTTTAATTCCGTATATAAATATTCAACCGAATGAAATGCATATATCTTCTTCATGAGTGTCCCATTTTCAAAAACAAGTAAACACGGTACACTTTCGATTCCATACTCTTTCGCTAAATGCGGAGCATAATTTAAATCTAACATTCCAATTTGGAGGTCTTCAATTGTCAGCTCAACAACTGTTAACATCTTTTTTGCTAATTGGCATGTTCCACACATTGGAGTATATACATATAACACTGTTTTTTCTTCGTTCTCTATTAGGGCTGTAGCTTCGGCTCCTGTCCAATCAATCACTTCTATCATTCCTTACCGTAAATATTCTGTATAAACGTCAATGTCAGCTCCCCATAATACATTTGCTAAGTGTGAAGATGGCGCAGTTGCCACTTCTCGGTACGAGCGATCAATGTAAATATGCTCTGCTTGCGGAAATTCTTTTCGAAATTGCTTCCTTAACTTTTCTCCAGCATCATCAGCATCCACTAGTACATACACTTCCTTATCAAAAAACTGATCAATGAGCTCATCCATTTTCGATAAACCAATTGTACCATTTGTACAAACAATTTCCACCGGTTCACGAATAATAGATTCAATCTTTCTTCTATCTGATTTACCTTCTACAATAATGACTTTTTCTACATAAATCATATGTCATCACCCGATCACCATATACTATACAACCTTTAACTTAGTATATAGTATATTCGTTATTTTCATGTTGTTTCCTGTTTATTTTTGCAAAAGAAAAGCGGAAGCGGCTTGCTCAGAACAAGAGGACATTGGAACTCCTGAACTAGAGGCGCTTTTTGCCTCAAGTGAAGGAATGAAATGACCGACTGTTCTAGCCGCTGAAGCTGGATCACAAAGAAAAGCGGAAGCGGCTCGTTCAGATTGTGAGGGGGATGGAGCTTCTGACGTAAAGGCGCTTTTTGCCTTGTAGGAAGAAGCGAAGCCACCGAACAATCTAGCCGCTGAAGCTGGACAATAAAGAAAAGCGGAACCGACTGTTTAACCCTGTTGGCTAAGGTTCTTTCGCACAGAAGACGCTTTTTGTCTTCTCGTGCGGAAGGTTCTTAGACATGAAGGGCTAGGAGGTGGAGCTGGACAATAAAAAATTAAACGAAATCGTTTTTTCAAAAAACGTTCTCCTACACGATAATTAGTATATGATTCTACGTTCATTATTTTACACAAAATAAAAAAGGACAGCACAAAGGCTGTCCTTTAGTCGACTATAATTAGTCTTGGTTTGTCATTTCTGCATATTTTTCTGCAGTTAATAACTTCTCAACTTGGCTTGCATCAGAAAGTTCAACTTTAACCATCCATGCACCCTCGTATGGAGATTCGTTAACAAGTTCTGGTTGGTCACTTAATTCTTCGTTTACTGCTACAACTTTACCACTTACAGGTGCGTATAACTCAGAAACTGTTTTAACAGATTCTACGCTTCCGAATGGCTCGTCAGCTTCGATTGTTGCACCTACTTCAGGAAGTTCAACGAATACGATATCGCCTAGCTCACCTTGTGCAAAGTGAGTAATACCGATAACAACTTCATTACCTTCAGTTTTTACCCATTCGTGTTCTTCAGAGTAACGTAAATTATTTGGAATGCTCATGACTGTACCTCCAGTGAATGTATTAATTATGTAAAAATACCTTATTGGTACTTTTTCCACACACTTTCAAACTGCTCTTCGTTAAAACCAAGTGTTACATTCGTTCCATTTGTTACGATTGGACGTTTAATCAACATGCCATCAGATGCTAAAAGTTCGTACATTTCATCTTCACTTGCATCCTTTAACTTATCTTTCAGACCAAGTTCGCGGTAACGCATTCCACTTGTATTAAAGAATTTTTTTAATGGTAATTCACTTTTTTCATGTAAATTACGTAAATCTTCTTTTGATGGTGGATTTTCAACAATATGAATCATCTCATATGCTACATCGTTTGCCTCAAACCATTTCTTTGCTTTTTGACATGTGCCACACTTTGGATATGAATAAAATGTTACTGTCATAAATTCACCTACTTTTTTACTAACCTTTACCTTTATCATATAGAAAACGTTTTATTATTTCAAACGATTATTCGCTAAACTTTTACTTATTTCGTGATAAATTTTAATAATCCTGCGAATTTTCCTTATTTTCCCGCCATTTGTTAAGAAAAAATAAATATATATTTTTTTAGATTCTTCTCTCATCACTCGCCGAACATATATCTTAAACAAACGTTTGATTAACTCCCTATTTTTCTTTGCTAACTCTTGGGCTACATCGGTTTCTTCCTACCGAACATACATCTTAAACAAACGTTTGATTAATTCCACATTTTTCTTTGTTAACCCTTGAATTGCATCGGTTTCTTCCTACCGAACATACATCTTAAACAAACGTTTGATTAGCTCCCTATTTTTCTTTTCTAACCCTTGGGCTGCATCGGTTTCTTCCTACCGAACATACATCTCAAACAAACATTTATTTAACCATTTCATCCTATAGTCACAAAATCTGGAAACACTTTACATGACAAAGATGTACAGATAAAAGGAACTAACGATTTTGACCGTAATAGTGAGAGTATGCCATGATGTTGAAGAAATTACTGCAAATAAAAAAGACGCATTTAAATGGATGCGTCTTTTTGCGATGTTTCTTTTGTGAAATCATATAAAGCAATTGCGCCTAAAATAACCAATATACTTTCAGGGGCATCTAACAAAATAGTTTTCCAAGTGTCTGATATTAACCATTTAATACCTGCCGTTGATTCAAGATATGCTTGAAAATAACCGATTGTAAACTCAATTACAAATAAACATACAAGTAATGTTAGACCCATTCGAATTAATTTCTTATTTGTAAACATGTAACACCTCTCAAAATTAATTGGGTATTTCTGATTTCAGTTCGTTACATACAAAAATCCTTATATTTAATTTTAACATACGAAAATATCCAAATAAATACAATATGCATACTTGCATATTTCTTGCATATTGAGGAATTACTGTTAATAAAAAGGCCCTACTAGTGTAGGAGAAAATAGCTTTAGCAATCCCAACAAGTAATCGCATAAATAACGAAATCATTTGAACCACTATATAGACAATCCCAGCCCTTGAAATAAGGGGAAATCCCTGTTCCTGGCTACCTACCATAATGAATAGCCCGCCGCATAACGCTACAGCGGATGCGATAGAAACAACAGGTAAGAAATTACTGCAAAGAAAAAGCCATGTATACACATGACTTTCATAGCATAATCACTTCTATATTCAATACAAATTAAAGTGAATTATATTTCTTTACTTTTAAAGGAATAGATATTACATATAAATCTATAGCATAAGTAATAATCAAACTCCCTTTTCCTTCATCAGCAAATTTTGCTTGCTGAAACTTTTCTTTTCCCCCATCTCTTTGGAAGCCATTCAAATCCTAAGAACATAATACTAGTCCTCTACTTATTAACTTAACTACTTTTCTTTTTTCCATGATATTTCAAATTCTTCACCATGTTCTTCTGTTATAATTTTAACTTTATATGTATCATCTTTAGACACTTTAATATTATTTTTACTGTTTCCACTAGTAACTTCCAGTATTGTATTATCATTTGAATCTAAAACATAAGCCTTTATGGTTCCTTGCTTAGTTTTATCATCAAAAGAGAATGCCCAACTTTCACCTTTTTTTACATTCATATCTTGAGTTGCAAAACCAGTGAATTTTTTATACTTCCCATCTATACTATTTGAACCTCCATAAACTTTACCACCAACAATCGTTCCCTCTCTTGTAAAACAACCACTAAGAACCACCAAACATAGAACAAATAATAGTGTGTTTTTAATAGTTTTCAACATCATTCCCCCTTATCCTCACAATAAATATCCTCTTATTTACATTTTTTCTTTCATAAAGAAAAATGGACCTATGACCCAGTAAATAACATGATGAATGTTGACAATCCCCTTGTTAGAGTATCATATAAAAAATAAAAAGGAGTAATAAGCAATGAATATTAAAATAGTGGATATATCAGACAAATTATTAGATGGATATAAAGTTTTAGTTCAAGTAGATAGCAATCAATTTATCGCTGAGTGGGATGGCGATAAGCCAGAAAAACACAAAAACTATAATGTAGAAATACATATAGATAATGAATTTATATGGAATACAAATATAACCTTTTCAGATAAAAATGCAAATGCAATAATTCAGAATAGTAAAGGCTTTAAAGTAATTGCTAAGCTAGATTATAACAGTGAGGATAGCTTAGCAACACTAAATATCTACGATAGTATAATACTAATTGATGTAGAAGGAATCGAGCAAGATATAGCAAATGAATGGGTAGAAATGCAGTGCACTTCAATTAAGATATTTAATACTAATTTTTAACAGAAACCCATTACATAACTATGGCATAGTCGTTATGATGTAGTGAGATATAGAAAGAGTAAACGATTATATAAATAAACATGTTTATATGCCTATGAATATCCTACTGCAATTCCTGCTCAAGCAGACATCACTAACCATACCGTAGCCACTCATAACCGCAAGTCCAGTCTCAACAGGAACGATTATTGGCCATACTGAAGCTAAAACTGCTTGCATGCCCACAAACCAATACCAATCGCAAAGGGAGATGTGGAACTAACATTATTACCCCTTGATAAAACGAGCTAATACTGGATGCGCTTCATTAAAACTTTATAATTAAATCTGCAATAGCTGATATAAAATTATAAATCGGTATCATTACAGCAGCGAATGCATCTGGCATACATTGTAAAGCTTTCGTGAGCTTCTCAATCACATTGTTATATGCTTCTACATAAAAAAATAAGAAGCCTCGTTTACAGGCTCCTTCATCATCTATTCAAATAATCTGCAATTGTTTGAAATACGACGATATACATATTATGAATACTTTCTTCAGTATTTCCACCATTGGACAAACCGACTGCCCATTGTTGTCCTTCACCACTTCCGATATTTGCAAAGCCTTGCGTATACATAGCATTTACATCTTTTCGTGCACTGTTATACTCTATCCCTTTTGTAATAAACGTTGAATATGATTTATCTTGCAAACCGATAAAAAATACTGGTTTCTTTAGCGATGAAAATACATTTTTATACTGCTCTGTTGAGGCTTCTTGAAAGTGATCTTTCATTATTAAAAAACCATCCACTTCCTTAGATTTCTTTTCCAGTTCCTCTAACTTCATTTCCTCAAACTTTATATTCCTAAACGTATCTTTCGGCTTTTCTCCAATAACTCCAATTACGAGTGCTCTTCCGTTATATTCTAATTTCTCTCCTTCTTTATCCTTTGCACACCCCGCACTGACTAGGCATATCAATATAAAAAATAAGAAATACGATAAACGCTTCATTTAGCACCCTCCCCTTCTTTTAAGTCAAGTGACAAAAACGTAAGGTGAATTCAAGAAAATGTAAGTAAAATCGATAGCTCAAATGACGTTTCTATATTATAATCAATTGAATTTATTTACATTACTAAACATAGGAGATTATCATGAAGAAATTTAAACTTTCATCTTTTCTTCCGTTAAGTTATATACTTCTACTCGTACTCGTAAGTCCCCTTTACGATGTATTAAATAAATCTACTGTACACGCAGTAGATGTCACAACTGTAGTAGATGATTGGATTCCATTTGTGAAAGCATTTATTATTCCTTATTTACTTTGGTTTCCTTACTTATACGGCGCACTTATTTATTATTGCTTTGCGAATCGAAAACAATATTATGTCACTTTAAGTAGTATAATTCTTGGAAAACTTGCTTGTTTTTCTATTTATTATTTTTGGCAGACAACTGTACCACGTCCAACAGTCGTTGGATCCGACGTATTTTCCGAACTAGTCCGCTATATTTATAGTATCGACCAACCGGTAAACTGTTTCCCTAGCATTCACGTTCTTACTACCTTTGTGATTATGCTAGCTGCCTTTAAACGTAGAGAACAACATGCTTTTGAATATTATATTCTTACCTTCTTCGGTACGCTTATTATTTTATCAACGCTATTTACGAAGCAACACGCATTTGTAGACGCCATTTCTGGAATGACGCTTGCAAGCATACTTTACTTCGGCGTTCAGCTTTTATTAGCAAAAGAAACTGTACGTGTTCCAGTAAAACAAAATCACAAAATGTAAAAAGCAGACTGTGGGTTCCAGTCTGCTTTTCTCTATATAAAAGGAGATTTTCAATTTAAGATTGCGGTACAGTCATATCACCAGAGTGAATACGACCTGCTTTTTTAAGAGCAATGTAAAGTATATAAGAAACAGCTACTGGAATGATGATATAAGTGATTACCATCGCTGGGACAACTTCCCATCCTTCGCTAGAAATTAAATTAATTGGTGCGATAAGAGAACTTAATCCAAGACCTGCAATTTCTTTTCCTGCTTCTAGTTGGAAAATTAATGCGGATACTGGACCAACTATAGCACTGGCGACGACAGTTGGGACGAGAATCATTGGATTTTTAGTGATATTTGGCAACTGTACTTTCGGAGTACAAAGCGCTTGAGCTAATATGCCGCCTAAATTATTTTCTTTCGCTGAGATTACAGAGAATCCGATAAACTGAGCAACGCAGCCTGCAAGAGCAGCACCACCTGCAACACCGTCTAAGCTAAGTGCGATCGCTAACGCAGCTGATGAAGCTGGAGAGATAAGTAATAGTCCCCAAACGACTGCAATAACAATAGAAGCGATGAACGGGCTACCAGCTGAGCTATCTTTAATGAATGCTCCAATTGTATTTAACACAGGAGTAATATTATGAGATAACCAAATACCAACTAAACCAGAACCTAATATTGCTGCAAATGGAACGAGCATCATATCTAACGCAGTTTTTCCGCTTAAACGTTTACCAATATATACAGCTAAAGTCGCTGTTAATAATGCACCGATTGGCTCACCTGTTTTAATAATTAGACCTGCTTCAGTAATTGAAATGGATCCAGCACCAATCGCTCCAGCTACCATAGCCGAGAAGATTACAAGACCATTTGCACCGAGCATAAAGGCAATTCCGGCACCAATGGCTGGTGCCATAAGCGATTTTGCAACAACTCCGATTGTAATAAGCAATGGAATATCAACAATTCTTCCTATATTTTCGATTAGTAAACCAATTCCAAGGGATACGAAAATACCTTGTGCGATTCCAGCAGATGCTTTAAATACACGAGACATTATATATTCCTTCATTTGTTTCACCTTCTCCTATAAGTTAGTAACCAATTGTTTTCATATAATCACGTAAAATATCGTTTGATTTTGCGAATCGAGATTCTTCATCCTCTGTTAAGTTTAGTTCTACAACTTCTTTCATACCATCTCTAGTAATAATAGCTGGCACTCCTGTACAAATATCATATTCACCGTACTCCCCATCTAAAATGGCTGATACAGCAATTACACGGTGATCATCGTTAAAGATTGAACTCGCAATATACGCTAAAGAGTTTCCGATTCCGTAATAAGTAGTACCTTTTCGTTTATAAATTTCCCATCCAGCCTTTGCAGTCTTCTCAACAATTTCATCTAAATCTATTTCACCAAATTGTTCTTTTTTCTCTTCTAAAATTTGTAGAATTGGTTTTCCTCCAACAGTTACATGTGACCAAGCAACCATTTGAGAATCACCATGTTCTCCTAGAGAATACCCATGAATACTACGAGGATCTACATGTAACATTTCAGATAAAATTGTTCTTAAGCGAGAAGAATCTAGTGATGTACCAGTACCGATCACACGATTTCTAGGTAATCCAGATAATTTCCACACTTCATATGTAATAATATCAACTGGGTTCGATGCGATTAAGAAAATACCATCAAATCCACTTTCCATTACGCCGCCAACAACGCTTTCCATAATCTTTGCACTCGCTCCTAAAGTATCTAAGCGACTTTGTCCAGGTTTTGGTGCTGGTCCTGCTGTAATAATAACGATGTCCATATCTTTGCAGTCTTCATAGCTTCCTGCATATACTTTTGTTCTTGTATTTGTAAAGTTAATGCAGTGTGATAAATCCATTGCTTCCCCAACTGCACGTTCATGATTTATATCAATTAATAATAGTTCTTCGCAAATGCCTTGATTTACAATGGAATATGCACAACTTGATCCAACTAATCCAGTACCGATAATTGCAATTTTTCTTGTATTTCGTTTCATGGCAATCTCTCCTAATTGATCATATAATCTATCTCTTTTGTTCTTTACACCCCTAATTATATAGATTCCCACGATAGAAACCATGGATACTTTGTGAAATATTGAGCAAAATTTTGTCCTTTTTGTGAATTGTTATATTCCATTTTCTTCATATTTGTTACAACTGAAAAAATATTTATTATATATTTATTGACATGCCAAAAATAAAAAAACGAGCGACTTCATTCGCTCGTTTTTTCATCCCATTATTCCGCACTTAATTGACCTTTTAACTGCTGTACAATCATTGGGTTAGCAGGTGCAGCTGGCTTATAATAACTCTTTTGCTTTGCGTACTCATACATATTACGTTGACGCATCTCATCTTGATTACGAATTTGGATTAACGTTTGATGTAACTGTTCATTATCAGACTGAGCAATATAATTTGCATAACTTGTTAAACTTGCATTTAATCCTGCTAAATAATCATTTACCATATCTTTTTCATTCATTTTCCGCTTCCTCCTATCCTAGAAAAGTCATTAATTGCTGTTTCGTATTTCGTGCATCTTGCGCATCCTTTTGTAACATTTGTTTCAGTTGTGGATCTGTACACGTCTGTGCATACTGCTCCAACTTGTTAATAATTGTTGCATGTCCACCAATTAAATGGCGTAAGTTTTCTACTTCAAGCTCTGTTAAATTTTGCATAGAATACTCCTACCTTTCTTCATACATTCTCCTTTAGTATTCTGTTCTTTTGAAATCATATACACTAAAAAACCTTAGAATTTCTCCTAAGGTTGCTGACTGTCTCGCTTCTTATTCAATCTTTTATTACATGCAATCCTTTAATAAACGTTTCCAATAATACATGTAAACTTGTATCTAAATCTAATGGCAGACCAAATCCACCTTGCTGTTCAATCGACGCAAACCCGTGACAAATACTTCTGAATCCACGTGTCGCATGAAGTGCATTCTCTCCTTCTAAGCCGTATTGTTGTAAAACATGAAGACAAAGCTTTACAATTCCGTCACCTGCTTTTCTTACTTCTTCATCTCGTAAAAAAGTTGCTTCATACAGTCCAGGATGTTTGCGTACGAATGCTACATACGCTTCTCCCAAAGCATGAATTGCTTCATCCATCCGTTTACCCTCGGCCGCTTCTTCCAGTCTGTTATACAGCTGTTTGATTCCGTAAATGCCAAGATTTTTCCGTACATCTTGTAAACCTTTCACATGATTGTATAGCGAGGGTGAACGTACCCCTAATGTTTGCGCTAATGAAGCTAACGTTACTTCTTGTATTCCATTTGTATCTGCAATTTCTGCTGCTGTTTCTACAATTTTCTGTAATGTAAGTCCGATTCTCGGTGACATAAATTAGCCCTCTTTTCTACTTTCTATATTCCGCTTAGCTTCCTTAATAGCAAGTTTTATGACAGTGCCTGGATTCTTTATCATTTTTCCATGTCCTGCCGCAAGTAAGGAAGGCTCATATTCGCTTAGCTTCTCTGCACTTTGTAATGATATTTCTTTGCTCCACGTTGCCATCGCAGGAAACGGAAACCAAAATTTCATTTGTCCCGAAACAGCCATACCTCCTCTTGTTTGGAAGGCATCCCCGACAATAAGAGCTTTATTTCGTACATCAAGAAGCGACATGGAGCCTGGCGTATGTCCCGGTGTCATAATCGCAAGAAGCGATCCAACTCGGTCGCCATCTTCCAATAAAACATCAGGTACCGTTTTTACCTTTTTAGGTACACCGCCTTTTATCGGTATATTCGGTTCATCCTTTTGTAACGTCGTATCTCCTTCTAAAAGCTTTGCGTCCCGCTTAGAAATATAGACTGGAACATTAGGAAGCACTTCCTTTAATGCGTCTAATGCACCGATGTGATCATCATGCGCATGTGTTAATACAATCTTAGTAATTGGTTTCCCTATTTTCTCAGCCGCCTGTAAAATTCCTTTTGCGCTATATGGCAAAGCCGCATCAATTAAAGTTAAACCATCTTCTTCCTCGACAAAGTAACAATTTACAGGAAACACTCTTGGCAAAAATGACAATTGATATACCGTTTTTTCATGTATCACTCTCATATTTCCAGCTCCCTTTTCACGAAAACTAATACCATTAGTTTCATTATACTAATGGTATTAGTTTTTTGTCACTAAAATTTTCATTTTTGCAAAAAAAAAAAAGAAAAGTAGCCGTTTATACGACTACTTTTCTTTACAGCTATTAAACTGTGTAACGCTCATCTTCTAAAATTTTCGCAGCGATTTCACGTTTCTTCGGAATTACGTTAAGTGGTGTGTGGCGAGTTAATTTACGTAATGATGATAACATCATGCGCAGCATGTCGCCGTTTTCAACTGCGATAAGTGTTTCTTTCGCATCTGCTTCGATTTCGTTGAATGCTTCTTGACAGAATACTTCAGTGTATAACACTTTTTGTTTATTCTTTTCAAGACCAGTTGTTTTAATTGCTTTCTCTGTACGAAGAACAGCTGACTCCATTGCGTAAAGGTTGCTTACGATGTCAGCGATATTCACAAGAATTTCTTGCTCTTTATCTAATGCTTTACCGTATTTTTGAGCAGCTAATCCAGCTACCATTAAGCCGATTTTCTTCGCGTTAGTTACTAAATATTTTTGAAGTGCTAATGGCTCATCGCCTACTTCTTCTGGCATCATCATCATTAACTCTTCTTGTAATTTTTGTGCTTTTTGAAGAAGTGGTAATTCACCTTTCATCGCTTTACGTAAGAACGTACCTGGTACGATTAGGCGGTTAATTTCGTTCGTTCCTTCGAAAATACGGTTAATACGAGAATCGCGGTACATTCTTTCAATCTCATACTCTGCCATAAATCCGTAACCACCGTGAATTTGAACACCTTCATCAACTGTATAATCTAGTACTTCAGAACCGAATACTTTATTTAAAGAACACTCGATTGCATATTCAGCGATAGAAGCTGCTACTGCTTTACCGTCCTTTACTTCCTCTTCAGATAATGTGCTCATGCGGCTTTCGAATAAACCTACTGTACGGTATACAGAGCTTTCAGCTGCATATGTTTTCGCTGCCATATTCGCAAGTTTCTCTTGAATTAATGGGAAGCGAGCGATTGGTTGTTTGAACTGTTGACGTTGGTTTGCATATTGTGCTGAAATTTCTACTGCACGTTTCGCAGATCCGACTGTACCAACACCTAATTTATAACGGCCGATATTTAAAATGTTGAACGCGATAATATGACCTTTACCGATTTCACCAAGTAAGTTTTCTTTCGGTACTAATGCATCTTCTAAAATTAACGTACGAGTTGAAGAACATTTAATACCCATTTTCTTTTCTTCTGGGCTTGTAGATACGCCAGCATATTCTTTCTCTACGATAAATGCTGAGAAGTGCTCTCCATCAATTTTTGCGTATACGATAAATACGTCAGCGAATGCAGAGTTTGTAATCCATTGCTTTTCACCATTTAATACGTAATGTGTACCTTCTGCATTTAAACGTGCAGTTGTTTTCGCACCTAATGCATCAGACCCTGAACCTGGCTCTGTTAATGCGTATGCCGCTAATTTTTCACCAGTTGCAAGTAATGGTAAATACTTTTTCTTTTGCTCTTCATTACCGAATAACACGATTGGTAATGATCCGATACCTACGTGAGCACCGTGAGTAATTGCAAAACCACCAGCGCGAGAGAATTTCTCTGCGATTAACGCTGAGCTTACTTTATCAAGGCCAATTCCGCCGTACTCTTCTGGTACGTCAGCGCCTAATAAACCAAGTTCACCAGCTTCTTTTAAAAGACGAACAGAACGATCAAACTCGTGTTGCTCTAAATATTCAAGCTCTGGAAGAACTTCATTTACGATAAAGTCCTCTGTCGTTTTTGCAATCATTTTATGCTCAGATGAAAAATCCTCTGGCGTAAACACTTGATCAATCGTAATCTCATCAACTAAAAAGCTACCGCCTTTAACCGCATTTCCTACTGTTTTTTCCATGAAAATTTCCTCCTTCATATTTTCATAAGCCGCTTCTTTCTTTTTGAAAGAAGCTGGTTCTCAATTTTATTTTTTATAAACCTTTGTTGCTTCCATTCTTTGTATTGGCGGCGTCTCGTTCTGAGCAAGCCACTTCCACTTTTTTTAATCTAGTTCCAGCGGCTAGAACAATCGGTCGTTTCATCCCTTCCTGTGAGGCAAAAAGCGCCTCTACGTCAGGGCTTCCAACGCCCTCCTGTTCTGAGCAAGCCACTTCCACTTTTTTTTATAGTAATTCAAACACTCCTGCTGCTCCCATTCCGCCGCCGATACACATTGTTACGATACCGAATTGTTGGTTGCGGCGTTTCATTTCGTGAATAAGAGATAGTGTTAGTTTTGCTCCTGTACAGCCAAGTGGATGTCCAAGTGCTATTGCACCGCCATTTACGTTTACTTTTTCTTCATCTAAACCAAGCTCACGAATAACTTGGATTGATTGAGAAGCGAATGCTTCATTTAGTTCGAATAGGCCAATATCAGATAGCTCTAAACCAGCTAATTTTAACGCCTTTGGAATTGCAGCGATTGGGCCAATTCCCATTACTTCTGGTGGTACGCCAGCTACTGCAAATGAACGGAATTTCGCAAGTGGTTTCATGCCATCACTCACTGCTTTTTCACGATCCATTAATAGTACAGATGCTGCACCGTCACTCATTTGTGAAGAGTTACCAGCTGTTACAGAACCGCGAACGTTAAATGCTGGACGTAATTTACCTAAAATGTCTAGCGACGTTTCTGCTCTTACACCTTCGTCTTGTGCGAAAATGATTGTTTCTTCTTGCAGTTTATTGTTTGATCCAACAGTACGTAACGTTACATCTACAGATACTGTTTCATCAGCAAAGTTCCCTGCAGCTAATGCTTTCGCAGCACGTTGATGACTTCTTACTGCAAATGCATCTTGTTCTTCACGAGAAATTCCATATTTCACAGCAACTTGCTCTGCTGTATGTCCCATACCCATATAATATTCTGGAGCTGCTTCAACAAGGCGACTATTTGGACGAACAACGTGTCCCATCATCGGAACTAAACTCATTGATTCCGCTCCGCCTGATAATACAGCTTCCGAGTGACCAAGCATAATACGCTCCGCTCCGTAAGCAATACTTTGTAACCCTGAAGAACAGTAACGGTTAATTGTAATAGCTGGAACATCGTAAGAAAGTCCTGCTAGTCCGCCGATATTACGAGCCATATTTAACCCTTGCTCTGCTTCTGGCATCGCACAACCGAAAATTAAATCATCGATTGGTCCTTCATAATTCGCACGCTTTAATGTTTCCTTTACTACTAACGCCCCTAGATCGTCAGGACGAACTGTTTTTAATGAACCCCTCTTTGCTTTTCCAATTGGTGTTCTTGCTCCCGCAACAATGACAGCTTCTCTCATGAACGATATCTCCCCTCGTTATTAGTTACGTAATGGCTTTCCTTTTACAAGCATGTGCTGCATTCTTGCTTGTGATTTCATCTCACTTACTAAGCTAATAAATGCTTCACGTTCTACATCTAATAAATACTGCTCATCAACTTCTGTTCCGTACGGCACTTTTCCGCCCGCGATGACATATGCAAGTTTCTTCGCAATGTGAAGATCATGTTCAGAAATGTAACCTGATAAGTGCATTGCTTCTGCACCAAGTACAAGAGTTGCATATCCTGTTTCACCAACAACTGGTATCTTTTTACGAATCGGCGCTTTATAGCCAGCTTCATATAAAGAAAGTGCTTTTTGTTTCGCATCATATAGTAAGTGATCACCATTCACACTAATACCGTCTTTATCGCCTAAGAAGTTGTTCGATACAGCTTCTTGTGCTGATGTAGAAACTTTCGCCATCGCTACAGATTCGAATACTTTATTCGCAACTTTTTGCAGATCAAACTCTACACCGTTTGGCATTTTATTTAAGTGTTTAATGTATAGCTCTTTATTACCGCCTCCGCCAGGGATTAAGCCAACACCAACTTCTACTAAGCCCATATACGTTTCACTAGAAGCTTGAATGCTCGCTGCTGGTAAACAAACTTCTGTACCTCCACCAAGCGTCATACCGTATGGTGCTGCTACAACTGGCTTAGAAGAGTATTTAATTTTCGTCATTGCATCTTGGAAGTTCTTCACAACCAACTCAATTTCAAAGTAGTTGTCATCTTGCGCTTCCATTAAAATCATTGCTAGGTTCGCACCAACGCAGAAGTTCTTCGATTGGTTACCGATAACAAGACCTTTATAATTCTTTTCTACTTCATCAACAGCGTAGTTAATCATTTGCGTAATATCCATACCGATTGCATTGCTCTTCGAATGGAATTCTAAGCAAAGGATGCCATCACCTAAATCAATTAAGCTCGCTCCGCTATTTTTCTTTAATACGCCATTTTTCGCTTTTAATTGCTTAAGAGAAATTGCCTTTTTATTACGTTCGATTAGCTTATATTCGCCATTATCGTAATAGTAGCTATCTCCGTTATCATGTTTGTAGAAAGTAGTGAAACCTTTCTCTAACATTTCTTTCACCCAAGTCGGAACAACTACGCCGTTTTCTTCCATCTTTTGAACGGACTTTTCAACGCCGATTGCATCCCAAACTTCAAACGGTCCTTGCTCCCAGCCGAAGCCCCACTTCATCGCTTGGTCAATTGCAACGATATCGTCAGCAATTTCTTTATGAAGTTTTGCAGAGTATAAAAGAGTTGGTGTGATGATGTTCCATAACAACTCTCCTGCGCGGTCTTTCGCGTATACAAGCGCTTTCAATTTATTCGATAAACCTTTTTCTTGTTTACTTAACTCGATAGATGCAGCTTTTAATTTTTTGCGAGCTTCGTATTCCATCGTTTCAGGATTTAGTTCTAAAATTTCTTTTCCTTGTTTTAAGAAGAAGCCTTGACCTGTTTTACTTCCAAGCCATTTTTTATCAAGCATGTCATGCATGAAGGCTGGTACTTTAAATACATCACGCTCTTCTTCTTGTACGTTTTCATATACGTTATTTGCAACGTGTACGAATGTATCTAAACCGACAACATCTAATGTACGGAACGTTGCGCTCTTCGGACGACCAATAAGTGGGCCTGTTACAGAATCAACTTCCCCAATGCTATAGCCGCGTTTTATCATCTCTTGAAGAGTTACTAATAAACCATACGTACCGATGCGGTTTCCAATAAAGTTTGGTGTGTCTTTTGCGATAACAACGCCTTTTCCAAGAACATCTTCGCCAAATAGTTTCATGAAGCTTAATACTTGTGGATCTGTTTCTTTCGTCGGTATTACCTCTAGAAGTTTTAAATATCGTGGTGGGTTAAAAAAGTGTGTGCCTAAGAAGTGCTTCTGGAAGTCGTCTGAACGACCTTCTGCCATTTTTTCTACTGAAATGCCTGACGTATTCGAGCTTACAATAGAACCCGGTTTACGAACAGCATCTACTTTTTCAAATAGTTTCTTTTTAATATCTAAGTTTTCAACTACTACTTCAATAATCCAATCTACATCAGCTAGACGCTCAAGATCATCTTCTAAGTTACCTGCTTCAATCAGTGCTAGATTTCCTTTCACTGTCAGAGGAGCTGGTTTTTGCTTTAATAGTTTTTGCACAGCCGTATTACTAAAACGATTTCTCACACTTTTATGTTCTAATGTAAGTCCCTTTGCTTCCTCTTCTTTTGTTAGCGCAGGTGGTACAATATCAAGCAATAATGTCGGAATACCAATATTAGCTAAGTGTGCCGCAATCCCTGAACCCATTACGCCTGAACCTAGAACAGCAGCCTTTTTAATTTGGAACATCCATTTCTCCCCCTATTCTTGAATGAATGCTCATTCAATTTTTCGACATAAGTCGCAATCAATGAGTGAGCCTCTACTAATAAATATATGATACAGTTTGAATTTTCGCAATATATTTATTGATAAAATTTTCTGAAATAAATATATTTCTTTCATTTGGCTATGCTATACATGTGTATTTTCTTCATTAAAATGCACTTTTCCTTTTTATAATCTGACGAAACTGGAGGAATATATATGGCAAAACTTAAGAAGAACCCTTCAAAGGCTGGAATTAGCGCAGCAAGCGTAACTGGAAATGCAGGTCCTCATAATCACGGTGTGGAAAAGGGCCGTCAAGGTAATAACCAACAATATAAGAAGCATAATATGGGCGAAAAATAACGGTATATTTTTGGGCAGAAAACGTGGCATAATGGGTAATGGCTGCTTTTTCTGCCCAATTTATTTGTACATATGGAAAACAAAAGAGGGAACGATGATGAAACGAACAATAGTTATGATTGTAATGATTGCTACACTATTTACAGGGATGATTTTCTTCTCTTATGCACAAAGGCAACAAGCTGTAAGAGCGGATCAACCTAACATTACTGGGCAATATGGCATTACAATCGATGCAGACACAGGTGAAATTTTGTATGGGAAACGGGAAGACGAACGCTCTTATCCGGCTAGTATAGGGAAAATGATGACTACCTTACTCTTACTCGAGAATGTAAAAGAAAATGAAGAAATTACAGTTACAGAGAACGCAATTAAAACAGAAAGTCAAAGTAAGAAAATTAAACTTCGTGCCGGGGAAAAGTTAAAGCGGGATGAGGCATTAAAGCTTATGCTTATCATTAGTGCAGACCCGATAGCTGAATCCATTGCAGAACATATCGCAGGATCAAAAAATGAATTTGTAAAAATGATGAATGCTAGAGCGAAGGAACTTGGTACAAAGCATGCGACTTTCAAAAACGCAAGTGGTGCTGATGCACTTGGAAATAAAGTATCGCCATATGACATTGCTATGATTACGAAAGAAGCATTAAAGTACCCAGTTGTTTTAGAGTATATGAATTCAACACGTACAACTCTACATACTTCAGAACGCTCTCCAAACATCGCAAACTATGGACGAGAAGAACTATATGACGATCCATATGCAATTGGAAGTAAAAGCGGTCTATCAGCACTCGGAAAATATACGGTCGTAACAGTGGATGAAAAAGACGGTAAACGCGTTATTAATGTTGTTTTATCTTCTACTCGCACGCAGCTATATCCTGATACGAAGAAAATGGCACATTACGCATTTCAGCAATTAAAATAACCAAGGAGTATTTTCTCCTTGGTTATTTTTTAACCATACCTTTTAACACGAACGCAACGTTTGCTGGACGCTCTGCTAGACGACGCATGAAGTAGCCATACCAGTCGTTTCCATAAGGCACATAAACACGCATTTTGTAACCTTCTTTTACTAGCTCAAGTTGACGCTCATTACGAATACCATATAACATCTGGAATTCAAATTGGTCTCTTGGAATGTTGTGTTCTTCGGCAAGTTTTTTTGTATATTCAATAATCGCTTCGTCATGTGAAGCAATCGCAGTATAATTTCCATTTAATAAGTGCATTTTAATAATTTTTTTATAGTTATCATCTACATCTTTCTTCTCCGGGAACGCTACCTCTTCAGGTTCTTTATAAGCTCCTTTTACAAGACGTAAATTAGGACTATAAGCATTTAATTCTTCCATATCTTTTTCTGTACGATATAAGTAAGCTTGAATAACTGTACCAATATTATCGTACTCAGATTTTAACTGTTTAAAGATATCAATTGTCTTTCCGCAGCGTGTATAGTCTTCCATATCAATGGTAACAAACACACCATTTTCTTTTGCAGCTTCTAAAATACGGCGCATGTTGTTCATTACGATTTCATCAGAGATATCTAATCCCATAGAAGTCATTTTTAAAGAAAGCTGCGAATCAAGACCTTCTCTTCCAATTGCACGGATTGCTTCAATCGATTGGTTAGCCATTTCATTTGCTTCCGCTTCATTATCAACGAATTCCCCTAAATAATCGATTGTTACACAAAGTCCTTGCTTGTTCAATTGTTTAATAGCTGCTGTCGCTAATTCAATTGTCTCCCCTGCGACAAAGCGACCTGCACCAAAGCGTAAACCGTACTTTTTAGCCAGTTTTGTTAGCGCTTTATTTTTTGACAAGAAAAGAAACGAATTTCGCATTAATTGTTCCATGTAATTCACCCCTATGACTGTAATTTATCTGTTTTTTACCCCTCTTCAAAATTATATCATTGTTTAAAATTATTGGATACAAATAATTATTTAGATAATTTATAAAATACTATAAAAACATTTAAAAACCTATATTCTCGCTTATAAATATGCAGGGAATATTTTTCGACATTTAGAAAAAACGACTTTACTAGGCACAAAATAAGCATGTCGAAAATATTCGACATGCTTATAAAACCCTTTATATTCCATGTAAATTATATAAGGATATTAATACAGAAAACTTGAGATTATATTTACCTCAAGTTTTTTATTGCTCATTTCTCTTCTCTTCATTCAACTTTTTAATATCTGTAATTAACTGTACCATCTCTTCTTTCGCATCAGGATATGTCTCATTCCAATGCTTCACTAAAGCCGGCATCGTCTTCGCTATGTAAGAATACAGTGCCCACTTCTGCACCTGTTCTTTTCTCTCTGCATTGCTCTCTCCAAGTAATAGTTCCGTGTATTTTTCTAGCAACCCGTCAAATTGTTCGTTAAACTTTTCACTCATCTTATCTACCTCCTATATGAAAAAAGCAGCGAAGATCGCTGCTTTTCCTTATAATTTTGATCGAACAGAGTTTAATTTCTTTTCCATCGTGCTTACTTTATCACGACGATCATCGATACGAATTGTTGTTGCAACGCGCTGTGCACCTTTCGTATATGGAACTTCATGCATTTGTTGAATTACTTCTAGAATGACAGGAAGATCTCCTTCAATTACTGTATTCATTGGTGTTAATTGATACTTCACGCGATCTGCATTTTTCTCTAGCACCTTTTGTACTTCTGCTACATATTCACTAACACTTGGATTACCAGTTCCTACTGGAATAATCGATACGTCAACAATTGCCATAGTAGTCTTCCTCCTATAATTGCTTCTTATATATCCATTGTCTATTTTACCGAAATACTCATCATTTTACTAATTTGTTATTCCTCTATTTTAAACTGCTCAACCAATCTTTCTAAGTCTCTCATATGCTCCGTCAAACTTTCCATCGTATGAGCTACCTTTTCTAGATGACTCACTTGAGATTCAGTTGCAGCATTTACTTCTTCCGAAACAGCTGCGCTTTCTTGACTTGTACTAGCAATTGTATGCATTACCGTTGTAATTTCTCCTTGCTCGTAACCGATGTTATGTACCTCTTCTACAATTTGTTCGACTGAAGTACTAATTGTATTTACAACTGACATAATTGTGCGGAATTCCGTTTCTGCCTCTGTCGTAACTTTATTTTGTATATCTGCAATATCTTTTAATTTACTTATAACCTCTACAACTCGTTTTACCTCTACTTGTACATCGCCAATCATCGTTGCGATTTCTCCTGTCGCCTCTTTCGATTGTTCCGCTAACTTTCGAACTTCTTCGGCAACAACAGCAAAGCCTTTACCTTGTTCCCCTGCACGCGCCGCCTCAATCGAAGCATTTAAAGCAAGTAAATTCGTTTGATCCGAAATACCTTTTATAAGCTCTACAACATTTTGAATCGATCCAACTCTTTGCTCTAACTTTCCGGATGCTTCCTCTGTATGAACAACAATCGAAGATGATTGGCCCCTTGTACGAACTAAATTACGCATCGTATTTAATCCTTGCTTAGATGCCTCTTCAGCTTTGCCAGCCACACCTTTTATTTCACCAACCGAATTATTCATTTGTTCCACTGACTGCGCCATATTCTCGAGTTGCTCTGAAACTTCATCTACACTATTAGCAAGAGTAGAAGCTCCTCCGCTCACATCATCCATTGCACCTGATACTTCTCTACTAGCTGCTACAGTTTCATTCGTTAAATAATGTAGATTATTCGTTGATTGTTGCACTGTTGATACACTATTTTTAATTTTACTTACCATTTCATTCATTTGCTCAACCATATGATTAAAATGATTCGTCAGCTCTCCAACTTCATCCTTACTTGTCACTTTCATTTGCAACGTTAAGTCACCTTCTGCTACTTTTTGAACGTGATTTGTTAATAGTTGCAATGGTCTTGCTAATCTTCTTGAGAACAAGTATGAAGCTGCGATTCCAACTAATAAACTAATACATGCCATTATAAGGACTGTATTTCTCATACTATTTAATAGCCCATCAATCGTTTCTTTCGGATAAAAAATTCCTATTTTCCATTTCATCAAATCAAATGACTGGCTATAAACAACTACATCTTCACCTTTTAATGTAGTGACAGCATATTTTGTTACCTCTTTATTTAAACTCTTCACAAGTGGCTCTTTCGAAACATCTTTCCCTATTTTCTCTGGGTAAACAAGAGCCATACTTTTATCATTTATAATAAACATTTCTCCGCCATTATTGTATTGAATATTATGAAGTAACTTCTGAATTGTTCCGAGCGATACATCCATCGCAACAACACCTAACACAGATCCATCTTGAGCTGTAATTGCTTTAGAAACTCCCACACTTAACTTACCTGTTGCAATTTCATACATAGGTTGTCCCCAGTGAACCTTTTTCACATCAGCTTCTGATTCTTTATACCATTGTCTTGTCGTTGGATCATATCCTTCTGGCACTTGTCCACCTTCAGCAAGATTGGCACTTAATGTTTTTTTATCTTTCGTACCAATATATAAGTCTAAAATACCAGGATGATTCTTTTTGTACTCCGAAAACTCTTTCGTCAAAAATGCTTCTTCTTCTGGAGTAACTCCGTCTTGAAGCATATTACGAATCATCTCACTGTTCGCATAATATCCCATATCTTCATCCGTTCTTTGAACAAATGTCGTAAGTTGCTCTGTCACAAGATCCATTGTATTTTGAGAATACTGGTCTAAGGAGCGCACTTCCTTCTCTTTCTGTAATTGATACATAGCTGTACCTAATATTACAAACATCATAGAAATAAGCACCGAAAATACTACCGCAATTTTTAAACGTAAACTTCTCAACATCTTCCCCCAAGCATCCCCTTCTCGTTGTATTGTAATCATATTAATCACTATATTAAGTATAATGGATAAAATTTAAAAATTGAAATTAATTCTCATCTCATTCTGAGTAGAAAACCTACTACCACTTGTGCAAAAACAAATAGTTCATTATCCTTAAGCTATATCATCTCATTCGTTCGGAGGGAACTATGTTACAAAAATTCGGTTTCTCACAATATGAAAGCCAAGCTTATGAAGTTGTCGTATCAAGCAATGAACCATTAGATGCTACAACAATTGTGAAGCATTCTGGTGTTCCAAAAGCAAAAATATATGAAGTGCTAGCACGCCTGATTGATAAAGGAATGGTAATGGATTCTGTTTCAGAAAAGAAAAAATTGTATACAGCATTGCCACTAAAGCTCGCAATTGAAAAATTAACGACAGAATTTCAATCAAACATTAAAGAATTAGAAACGAATATATCAAAAAAATCATTTACAGATGACCGTGTGTGGAGCTTAAAAATGCAATCTTCTATTCGAGTTCAAAGTAAAGAACTCATCGAAAGTGCAAAAGAATCAATTCGCATTTCAGCTTGGAATGACACTCTTTCAGAATACCTTCCTTCACTAGAAGAAAAAGCAAAACAAGGCGTCAAACTCGAGTCCCTTATAGTTGGAAAAGTAGAAACAGACTTAGAAAATATGCATTTTTTAATCCCAACTGAAGAACCTAACGCATTAGAACGCTACTTGCTGCTCATCGTTGACGACCGCGAAATTTTATTTGCTGGTGTAGAGCAAGAGTCATGGCAAGCGATGAAAACAATGTCGCAACCTTTCGTAAAGTTCTTTACAGAATTTTTCTATCACGACGTTGCACTTGCAAAAATTACAGAAAAGCATCTGGATCTCTTCATGCAAGATGAGGAAATTAAGAGTTTGTTGAGGAAGTTAAGATACTAAAAAAACGCCTCTATTACAAGGCGTTTTTTTCTACATTTCTTTTCTATTTTTCATCCTTAACACATAAGCACCAGCAATAATAAAACCAATTCCTAAAACGAATAAAGCCGTAAATTCATTGCCGACGCCGCCAGTAGCTGGTAAACGCACTTCATTATGAGTATTATGTTGTTGCATCGGCTTCACATCAGCGGAAGGTTTCACTTCTCCACTCGGTGTTGGCTTATTTGGCTTAGAAGGAAGTGATGCCTTTTCTTCTTTCTTATTTTTCACAATATGTTTAATAATTTCTCCATTCTCTTTTATTTCAAATGCAAATGTCTCTTCATTTATTACATATCCATTCGGTGCTATTGTTTCTTTATACGTGTACTTTCCGTATAGTAGTTTAAATTTCGCTACACCTTTTTCATCCGTTTTCCCTTTTACTACTTCTTTCCCTTGTTCGTTGTAGATTGTAAACTCTGCATTTGGCAGTTTCGTATTCCCATCCGCTACATCTACTTTCGTTATTTCTAAATCACCTTCTACTTTCTTATCTTGAACGATATGTTTAATAATTTCGCCATTCTCTTTTATTTCAAATGCAAATGTCTCTTCATTTATTACATATCCATTCGGTGCTATCGTTTCTTTATACGTGTACTTTCCGTATGGTAGTTTAAATTTCGCTATACCTTGCTCATTTGTTTTTCCTTTTACTACTTCTTTTCCCTGTTCATTATAAATTGTAAACTCTGCATTTGGCAGTTTCGTATTCCCATCCGCTACATCTACTTTTGTTATTTCTAGTTCACCTTCTACTTTTTTATCTTGAACGATATGTTTAATAATTTCTCCATTCTCTTTTATTTCAAATGCAAACGTCTCTTCACTTATTACATATCCATTCGGTGCTATTGTTTCTTTATACGTGTACTTTCCGTATGATAGTTTAAATTTCGCTACACCTTTTTCATCCGTTTTCCCTTTTACTACTTCTTTCCCTTGTTCGTTGTAGATTGTAAACTCTGCATTTGGTAATTTTGTATTCCCATCCGCTATATTTACTTTCGTTATTTCTAGTTCACCTTTTATATTTTCATTTTTCAACTCTAATACAGCAGTTTCACCAGTTTTCACTTCAATTTTTTTAATACTTCCGTCTAACACATATCCAGCTGGCGCTTGAATTTCTTTGACGCTATATATACCGATTGGAAGATTCCCTAGCTCCGCAATCCCCTTATCATTAGTCGTGACATTTTGTTTAAAGTTTTCATTAGAAACTTCAAACACCGCTCCTTTTAATAATTCCTTTTTTTCTCCTAATTTCATAATCTTTAAAGAGCCTACTGATTCCCAATTTACAACTAAATCTGTACTGATTTTCTCACTATTTCTTTGTAACAATACCGTTGTATTTTGAACTTTTTCTGATCCTTTAAAAGCTATTGCTTGTAAATTTGTTAAAGTAGACTTCACTTTCATTTTAAAATTATCACTACTCGTATCTTTCGGGAATAATATTTTAAATTTTTCGTTAATTGATAATGTACTTTTTTCTTCTCCATTTTCATTTACAATTCGAAGCCCTTTAGGAGCATTTTCAGGAAGAATTGTATAAGAGCCAGAAACCGCATTTGTTTGCACTGCATAAAATCCTGTTTCTAAATAATTACCTTTTTGTGTAGCAGTTTGTGGATCTACAGGATTAACTTTAAAGAATACATCTTGTGATCCAGTTTCTTTTTTTGAAGCCTCTACTAAACGCTTCATAAGATTATGTACTCGTTCATTTTTTGCAACTAAATCTTCTACCGTTAATTCATTTGCTGCAATCCATACCGCTAATTGTGTAGCATAATGTGCTTCTTCCGTTGTCGCTACCTCTAATTCAGATGGGCTTTTTTGAGGATATCCATTTAATAAAACACGATATACGGCATCAGATGTCTTCCCCATTTCAGGCAAATCATCTCCATTTGGAGAACGCAAATCAGGCGTTAAACAATACGCAATACTACCCGAAGCCGTTTTAATTATTTCTGTTTTTATTTCACGATGTTTCGAATTACTATAACTCCAATCCATTTTATATGTTTCTCTGTTCATTACTTCTGCCTTCACTTGCGGCATTGCAATTCCTAATAAAATAATAAGAGCACTTAAAAAACTAAACCATTTCCCTACCATCTTTCGTTTCATTCTCTCCACCACCATATATAAATTTCTACATGAAGCAATCTTACTGTTTTATTGTACTTATAGTGAAAAAAAGAGAATAGGTGGTTTTTTTGTAGTATCTTGTCGAATTGTTGAGAAAGTTTCAAAGTAATAAGCAACATTAAAATTGTTTGTTCTCATGCTGCTATTGACAAATGGACATTACATATTTTAAATTTTCAAACATGATAAAAAAGCACTTTATAAGTGCCTTCATAACTTACGAGAAACAAATTTTAAACGAATACATATTACTTATCTTTTTCCTTTATCTCCGTCAACAGCTCAATAATTTTCTCATTTTGCTCCACTTGTTTCTCTGAATTTTGATAGATGAAACGGACCCACCTTAATACAACAACAACTATCAATATCGGTAGTAGAGCAATTATCATGCCAAATACCGAGAAATTAGACATCATTCTCCATCACCTCGCTACATACAACTTTCTCCATCCACCTACTAAAACCTGCAATTTTTTACAAATAAAAAAGAACCTATCAAACGATAGATTCTTCTTTTGCAAACTGAGCAGAACGTCCTCTCGTAATCGAGAAAATTGCACAAAGTAGTGCTAATATAATAAAGCCGCCACCTACCCAAGCATTATATATAACAGATGATTTCTCAATAACAACTCCGCCTACTGTTGAACCGAGAGCAATCCCTAAGTGAAGCGCAGAGTTATTTAAACTTTGCTGAATACCAGCTGATTCTGGTGCAATTTCAATTAAATAATTTTGTTGTGCTGGTGAAATAGCCCAGCTAAGCATACTCCAAATTCCCATCATAATAATGAACAGCGGGAATGAAAATGTCATCATTGGCAATATGAAGATCGCACACGCAAATACGATAATAATTGAAATAATACTTTTCTTCGATCCCCATTTATCAGCAAGCAAGCCCCCAAGGCCGCCTCCAAGTACCGCTGCAATTCCGAAAATGAAGTAAAATACACTAATCCAATTTGCCTCAACATGCATCACATCTTTTAAAAATGGTGTTAAATATGCATATAGTGTTAAATGACCCGTTAAAAATAAGAATGACGTTAACTGTGCACTGACAATTTTTTTATCTTTTAACGTAGCGATTTGCTCTCTTATCGATAGCACTGATGTTGGTGGTACTTTCGTTAAGAATAATGAAATACATGCGAGTGCCATTACTGTTAAGATCGAAATGAGTACAAATGGTGCACGCCATCCATATGCATTTCCGAGTACAAGGCCAAGCGGTACTCCAAGTACAAGTGAACCACTAATCCCCATGAAGATGATTCCAATTGCACGCGCACGAAAATGTGGTTCTACAACGCTAGAAGCAAGTGTTACTGACAGTGCAATAATAAGCGAACCACTCGCCGCACAAATAACCCTTGAGAACATTAACATCCCATAATTCACACTAAATGCTGAAATAATATTTCCGATTAAGAAAATTGATAATGCCCCAATGTATAATTTTTTCCTTTCGAATTTTCCAATTATCGCCAATAAAACCGGACCTGATAAAGCAAATACTACTGAAAATATTGTTATAAGCTGACCAGCTGCACTAATAGATACTCCTAAATCATTGGCAACTAGATCGAGCGTTCCTCCTATAATTAGCTCAACCGTTCCGACTACGAAAGCCGCGATAGCTAAAATATACACACGAAAATTCAAGTCTTTCCCCACGCTTTCTTTTTTGGTTACTACGACTATAGTAACCAAAAAAAATTGAACACAAGTACAATTTTTTTACAATAAAAAAACAGGCGTATCATACGCCTGCCTTCTAATTATTAAACACTAGTTTTGTTCTTCTTATTTAAATACCAATATACCGGTAGTCCAGTAAAGACAATTCCAATTGATAAGAAACAACTTACCGGATCATTAATAATCGCACTTCCAAGTACAAACAATGATCCTAAAATCGCAACGATTGGTACAATCGGGAATAACGGTACACTGTATGCACGCTCTTT
Source organism: Bacillus cereus group sp. N6 (assembly GCF_016483705.1). Lineage (NCBI taxonomy): Bacteria > Bacillati > Bacillota > Bacilli > Caryophanales > Bacillaceae > Bacillus > Bacillus cereus group sp. N6. The sequence goes on along the minus strand of NZ_JAEHBI010000012.1, from coordinate 2,448 downwards.
ATTCTTGTTACGTTTTCTTAAAATGAAGACACCAATAAACGTCATTACATAGAAAATATAAATAATGAATACGGAAATCTCAGATAGCTTATTCGGATCACTAATAACCATTAAAATAATTCCTAAAATGATTTCAACAGTAATCGCATTTGCTGGTGTTTTAAATCTTGGACTTTCCTTTGCGATAAACTTAGAAAACGGAAGGTGTCCACGCTCTGCCATAGACATCGGAATACGTGGGAACGTTAAAATCTTTCCATTTAAACAACCGAAAATAGAAACGATAATACCGATACTAATGATTTTCCCGCCATATTCTCCAAGTAGCATGCCCGCAGCTGTCGCTGTTGCATTCTCTCCAAGGTCTACAATTTTCGCTGCTGGTAACACATTTAATAATGCCAAGTTAATTAGTACGTAAGCAGCCGTTACAATTAAAATCCCAACTGTCATCGCTTTCGGTAATAGCTTTGTTGGATTCTTCATTTCTCCGCCAATCGAAGCAAGTAGAATCCAGCCGTCATAAGCAAATAATGTTGCTAAAATTGCCATACCGATACTTTGATTTTCTGATATCGGCACTACTACATTAAAGATATCGCTATTTCCTTTCCAAAAACCTAACACAACAATTAATACGATTGGAATCATCTTTCCAATTGTCGTAACCGTTTGGACGATACCTCCATATTTTGTTCCCATACTATTTACAACGCCAAGGAACACAACTGTTCCAATAGCAATTGGTAAATTCCATACTTTATCTAAATAGAAAAAATTAATCATTAAAGAACTAAAGTACAATCCTAATGTTCCAATAATAGCTGGTCCATAAACAATTGTTTGCATCCAGCCTGATAAATATCCCCAAAAACTTCCGTAAATCTCCTCTAAATACGTATACAACCCACCATTTTTCGGGATTTGCGCTCCAATTTCGGCTACTGTTAAACCACTTGCTAACGTCAACAGACCACCAATTACCCAAGCAAGAATAGCCATATTAGAACTCCCCGAGTAATCTAATACGCTCCCTGGCTTCATAAACACACCAGATCCAATAATCGTTCCTACTACGATAGAAAGTGCTACTGTTAAACCAATTTTGTTCTTCTCATCATGATGCATGCTGCGTATCCTCCTTCCAATTCTAGTGTGATGCAAAAATGAAATAAAAAAACACTCCTCCCTAAAAAAGGGACGAGTGTTATATTCGTGGTTCCACCCTTGTTTCAATTCGTAAAGTAACATACTTCACCAATTTCTCAAGTCTAAATAACGGTTTTTGCCGGCAAGCAATTACTAGGTATCGGTTCACTGCTGCAGTTCAGAGGTGGTAATCCATTTTTCCGTATTAGGAAGCTCACAGCCAAAGGCTTCCCTCTCTGAGAATCGTAAAAAATTGATCATGTCCTCATCATCACTTCTTGATGTCGAATTTTGTAGTTATTGTTCATTATATTGAATTGTTAGAAAAAATCAATATATTTTTTTATATAACATAAGAAATGTTTCTCTTCTTATATTATAACAGAAGCTATAATATTTCTCTAATTCCCCAGTATCTTTGGAACAGCGTAGCGGTAAAAATTATCTCAGCGATTTTCAAAATATATCGATTTACCAACAAAAAACGACAATAAGTAAGAGGAGACTTTCTAAAAGAAAGTCTCCTCACATACATACCTTCCGGTTGCCCACACGGAAGATACGACTTTACTCAATTATTTCTCATCTTTTTTCATAAAAAATTTACCCCGCATTAACGGGCAGTAAAACTTCCACCTTAAAATCCAGCGAATACAAGGATGAAGTTGGAATATTAACTGCCCGTAAAAGCCCGATTGGTTCAACTAATAATCAGTGGAAATGCACCACTGATTAAAGTTTCACTTTATGGTGCGGTAAATCAACGTTCAATTCCTCTAATTGTTTCTTTTCATTCTCTAAAATCGCTTTTGCTTTTTCTTTCGTTGTCTCATCTAATCCCGCAAAGATGTCTTCATGCTTCTCTTTCTCTGGAAGTTCCACACCTAGTTTTGTTAATTCTTCTTTTGCTTGCTTATGTGTTAATTTCCCGGATTTTTCTTGTTCAAAAATAGACTTTGCTTTTGCTTTTGTTGCTTCATCTAAGTCAGCAAGCATGTCTTTACGCTTACCTTTCTCTGGAAGTTTCACACCTAGCTTTGTTAATTCTTCTTTTGCTTGTTTACGTGTTAATTTGCCGGATTTCTCTTGCTCTAAAATTGATTTTGCTTTTTCTTTTGTTGCTTCGTCTAAGTTAGCAAACATGTCTCCATGCTTACCCTTCTCTGGGAACTTCACGCCTAGCTTTGTTAATTCTTCTTTTGCTTGTTCACGTGTTAATTTACCGGATTTCTCTTGCTCTAAAATTGATTTTGCTTTTTCTTTTGTTGCTTCGTCTAAGTTAGCAAACATGTCTCCATG
>NZ_JAEHBI010000119.1:0-3858 GCF_016483705.1 Bacillus cereus group sp. N6 | reverse complement strand
TTTTTATCAGTGTTGACACATAAAAAGAGGTTCAGACACAAAAACAGGCTGTGGAGAAGACTTTCTCCACAGCCTGGGAAAAAAGAATACTGTTAGTATTCTTTTTTCTCGAAATATTTGTTATGATATTAAAAAAGATAATTGGTTAGGGAAACCAATTATCTTTTTTTAAAAAAACCTAATCATACTTTAGTAATGGCTAATATACTAGATAATCCATTACTAAAAAATTAAAATCAAAGGTTTTGTAACTACGTAAATCATATTGTCATTAAAATAATATCATAAATTTAAATAAACGTAAACTACACGACCTTTATTTTTTCAAAAAATTTATATCCAACAGAATGCAACAGAGAAATGGAGGTCTTGTTATTATGAGCAACAAATTGAAACGCGCGGTAATTAAAGAAGAATTAGTCATATTAACAGGTGATTTCAAAAAAGCTATTTTATTAAATCAATTAATTTATTGGAGTGAACGTGTTAAAGATTATGATCAGTTTATTAAGGAAGAAAAAAAACGTGCACGCATGGCTATGAATATTGAAGAAAAAAAGCATGCAGAGTTATTAAAAGAAATTAAATTATCACATGGCTGGATATATAAAACTGCAGAAGATTTAAGTTCAGAAACTATGTTAAATATGAGTAAATCAAGCATAGGTCGTCATCTAGAACATTTACTAGATAAGGGATGGTTAGAGCGCCGGAAAAATCCCCATTGGAAAGGAGATAATACATATCAATACCGAGTGGATATTTTAAACATACAAAAAGATTTGTTTCAATTAGGATATTTTCTAGAAGGATACAAATTTAACTTAATAGAATTTCAAAACACAACTCCGATGTTCCATAATGAAACATCGGAATGCGATTTTGAAACTGAATGTTCTAAAACGAAACCGCTAATTTCAAAATCGAACAACCAGTTTCAAAATCGAACAACATTACCAGAGATTACTACAGAAATTATTCCAGAAATTATATCAGAGAACTCTAATTCTTCCTCTTCTTCTAATATAGATAATATATTGAATATAGTAGGAAGCTTAAATTTAGAAAATGAAGAAGAAGAGTATATAGATCAAATATCAAATTTATTTTATAAATCTCTTGTTTCTAAATTGTATGATAAAAAAGTTTTTACAAAAAAAGAACAACTTATAGATATTTTAAAAACATTACAAAAAAAGAATGTACGTATTGGTACGATAAAACAAATAGATACTTCAATTAATGAATTTTTAAATGAAGTTTATAAAAGAGAATATTCATCTGAACCAATTATTGCACCAACTAAATTTTTTGCAGGACGGTTAGAAATGATTATTAATAGAGAAGATACTTTAGAAGCAGCTAGAATGTTTATACGTGAAAATAAAAAAACGTACAAAAAAAACATATTATTTTACAATTGGTTAGAACAATAATAGACAACATATATTTTAATTTCCAAAAAATATTCGTATGAAATATACATAATTTCTATATAACAATAAAGCGTATATGTCCATTTTATTGACAAATGATATATTTAACTGCTCATAAAATAGTAGTATATTAAATTGTGACTAATAAGGGTATGAATAACTTTCAATAAGGAGGGTTAATATGACGATTTCCTCTAATAATTTTGAAAAAATTAATTTGAAAGAAATTGATTCTAAAATGAGTAAAATTGAATTACTCCTTATAAATTTAAAAAAGGAGTTTAACGAAGAAAAATTTCAGCAAATTAAAAAGGAATTCAAATTAATTGAACATAAGTTAATATTTTTACAAGAAAATAACATAGAAAAAGATTTAATAAACGAATTATTAAATCAATTAAAAATAATGCGCACTGTAATTAATAATAGATAAACATCATGGATAAATATACACTTAAGTATATTTATGAAAAGGAGGATGTTTGTTGGAAAACAACAAATTAGAATACCATGTTCTTAGAAAGACACTATAAACTCTTAGAATATATTGCATACGAAAAAAAATGGTTTTCTTTAAAAGAAATAGCCCAAACTTTAAATTGTTCTGTAAAAACAGTGCAAAGAGATTTAATTCAAATCTCAGATTGTTTGCCTGATAATTGGTATATAAAGACATCGTCTAAAAGAGAAGTGAAATTAATAAAACCAATTTCCTCCTCAATAGAGAGTATTCAAAGGAAATATTTTAAAAACACTTTACTTTTTCAAGCTTTTAGCAAACTATTATTAGAAGATATAAAGACAATTACAGAATTAGCATCCAGCCTATATATACAAAATACAAAGATGCGTTCAGTTTTATTAGAAATGGACTCTTATTTAAAACAATATAATCTAAATTTTAAAAAACGACCATTAAGACTCGAAGGATCGGAAACAAATTTAATTTTAATGTATTATACAATATTTTTAAAATCCTATGCTATAAATGAATGGCCATTTCACCAATTACCTCAACGAATGTTTACAGAATTATTTAAAAAAATCGAAAAGGTAATGGAAATAAAATTTTATAGAGAAAGTGTTCGAAAAATGTCAGTTTTTTTAGCTGTATATTTTTTGCGCAAAAAATATAGATTCCAAATGCCTTTAAACTATCAATTAGTGAAAGATATTAAATCTTCTATTCTATATAAAAAAATAGCAATGATTGCAGTAGATATTTTTGGAAAATATGATTTTTTTGTACACAACCAAGATATAGTTATTATAATGATCACCATAAATTATTCTAAATATTATTATCAGAAAAAGGAAGTTATAAAAAAAAATTATTTATCTAGTCTTATTAACGAAGATAATCCATGGTATACAAGTTTAAAAGAATTAATACAGTCATTTGAAACTACATTTAATTTAAATTTAATCTCTGATGAAGAATTTGTTTTTTACATGGTATGTGCTTTAAAATTATATGTACATAAATCAAATGCTTTTACTGTAAAAAATCAAATACAATTTACTTCCGATTACATTAAGATTCAGCATAAAACCACATTTATAAAAATACAAAATTTAATTAAGCAATGGAGTGTACTACATAATATTAAACACCATATTGGAGAAAATGAAATTGCCAATTTAACTATGCATATTAAAGCAATACATATGAAAACACGACGAAAAAATAAAAAAGTAATATTACTATTAAACGAGGGAGAAAGTTGGGATAGATATATTAAAGAATTTCTTAATTCCTATTTCAATAGAAAAATTGAATTTTTGGACATTTCTATTGAACAACTTTCAAAATACCATTTAACTTCTGAAGGAATTTCTTGTATAATCACTGATACTCCCCTAGAATACGATATTTCTTCAATACCAATTATTTTAATTTCTAATATGCTTACTAAAAGAGATTTACAAGAAATCGCACAGCTTATATAATATCTAAAACTAATAAAAAGTAATGTTATTTCTTTTAAAAATTATCCTTCCTCAAGCGCGTGAAGAGCGATTCCCCAATGATTAGGTAGGAGATGACGTTCTTTGATCACTAGATATAGGAGATTTCAGGGAGAAGATAGCTTGAGAAAACCAAACCATGCGGTTCCTGCGTAAAATATCAACCGTACCCAAAGTAACGCTCAGGAAGTCGAAAGGTTATTTTCGTTGCTGAACTGAGAAGATCCTATTTCGAGCTTTGCTAAGTGGCGAGTCATTGACGGATGCGTGTATTCGCTGTAGTAATTTTATTCAACTTCATAAAAATCGAGACGGTAAGTATATATATTTTTATGAAATAATTATCCAGAATACTTGAAGAACGTTTAATAAATATCAGTAACTACTCAGCTTCCTCACGGAAGCTTTTTTAATTTTACTAGTTTCATATGCCTCTCATTTGTAAATACTGAGT
>NZ_JAEHBI010000118.1:0-3862 GCF_016483705.1 Bacillus cereus group sp. N6 | reverse complement strand
TCAGAATAATAGTATCAGTATGTCCAAGTTTGAGAGATTATTTGCAAGTGGCCTGAAGTTTTTGCACCAGAACCCTTAATTCCACCTCGAAAAAGGTTTACAAAACCAATTTCGCGTAATAGAATAATAAATGTGCGAAATACTTAAAACCTGACCCATTTAAGAATCGAAACGGCTATCACGTAATAAAATAAAGAATTTTTGTTTTATTAGCGATGACAGCTGTTTCCACTTCTATCATCCTGTTGATGAGGGAGTCTTTTTTATTTTGCTTTCAAAATTTTATAAATTGTAAGTTGGTTCAGATTCCTATAAAACCTTTTTTACCCTATTAATTGAAATAATTGCTTAACAAAGGAATTATAATTATGGACAGACTGATTTTGTATCTTCTTTCCACTTATAATCATCACCTCTACTTCATATAAAATAGACAGATTCCTTAATCTACAATATAGAACACAGCCATTTCTTAATAAAACGAGAATTTTATCATACGATTATATTTAAATATTTAAGTTTCCTTGTCTAGGCGCCTGTCGAAACCACCTTTCTTTATTTTTATAAGGAAATGATGTAATCTATTGGGAAATACAATTAAATCTAGAACTGTTCTAGTTAAAAAATTTTACAAGCACTCTCCTAACCTTGGACATACTAATACTATGATTTTTAAAAAGATGTGTGATTAGTATAAAAAAGAAAACTTCAATAAACGAATTCGAAGTCATCTCGAGCAAACAAATGGTTTATAGAGGTTGTATGAAACGTATATACAGGTAAGGGGGCAATGAATGTATTTATATCGTGTTATTAATTCTGAAGGAAACACAATTGATTTTTATTCTGTTAACATCTAACATTGTATTAATTCCCCAATTATTCCCCTATTGTATACCTTTTATTCATTGTAATATATCCGCAAAGGAAGTACCTACATTATTCTTCCGTTTCATATGCTTCTCTAAATAGATTTTGGTCGTTTGAATATTTTCATGTCCAAGTGTTTGCATTAAGTGATATAAATCTGCATTTCCTTGTTCAACTGCCATGATTGCAAAAGCATGACGGAATGTATGTGCCGTTACAGGATTTTCACGATACTTTAGAAAATCTAAATTTGTCTTTTTTATCATATCTGTTACCTGATTTGATAACGTTTTAGGATTATAAAAATCCCCTCTTTGATTTACAAATAAAGGGCATTCGTCTCCCTGATCCAATATGGTTTGGAATCCTCTTCTCCGTCCCATTTCACTAATGCATTGGTATAAATGTTCAGGAATGAAAAGTTCACGTATTTTATCCCCTTTTCCCTTGACCCTTAGCCAATACTTTCCGTCATAATGTAAATCTTTGACTCTCGCGGTGCACAATTCTTGAATTCTTGCACCGGTACTTGCTAGAGCTAGTAAAAGTGTATAGTTTACTAAATGACCTTGTTCTTTATAAAACCCTAAAATTTTCATTACTTCATCATAGGATAGGTCCCGATTTGGCCGATCTTGTTCATTTACATTTGCGCGCTGTAGTTCTTCATGAATAGGTCTTTCAATATAAGCAAATACATAAAGGTGTTTGAAAAAAGAACGAAGAATTACTGATTTTTTTGCAAGTGTTGCGACCGCGTACGTATCCCCATTTCTACCGTTCTCTACCTGCTTCAACCAAGCATTATATTTACGAATATGCCAGGGCTGTAATGTTTTTAATAAAGAGTCATTTTGCTGTACCTCTTCCCCATTCAATTCGAACTCCTCCGCATGCTGCACCATGCACTGACAAAATGATAAAATTTCAGATACATAACTCTTTTTCGTATCCTCTTTTCTATTCTTTTTCTCATCCATATCATTTTGTAAATGTACAAAATGATAAATGACTTCCAAATCACTTAAATACGTATATTTACCCTTTCCCTCTTTTTCTGCAACCTCCATCTTCTCTTCCAACTTATCTATATAACGACTATCATGCAAGAATGGAACCATATCTCTTATATTTTCTACAAATGTATCTATATCTTCACTTTGATTCTTTGTTATAGGTAAGTTCTCTTTTTTATTTTGTTTATCCATATTTCGAATTCACCTCTCCTATTGAAGATTATGAAAATAATTCTCTTTAATATCCTTACTTATCATTTTATTTTACTTTTATACATTATACAAATGATAATTCATTTTCTTTCTGTAAGAATACTATATTCTTCTTCATTATCCTATACTCATATTTTTTTATAATTTATTGGCAAATAGATATCATTTAATAGTTAATACCTAAGATTTTAAATCCCTCTTACAAAGAAAATAAATTTTAAAATACATCAAGAGATAAATTAAATCTAAAATTTTTTTAAAATACAAAAATTTATAAGAATTTTAATAAATCCTGTTTCTCATTTTAAATATATCCCATATTCTGATATGATATATACATATCTAAAATACTAGTAAACAATAGTTATGGAGGTGTCCTTTCATGACACAAGATTTATTGTTCATTACAAAACCTACTGTAACGACAAAAGAGGCAGCCGACTTATTAGGAGTAACGGTACAAACAATTTTAAAGAAAGAAAAAGATGGATTAATAGAATGTGTATATAAAGATAACTGGAAGCAATTCGGTAGTAAGATTTTCTATTTAGAGGATATTGAACGTTTAAAAAATATCGAAGAGATTGAGGGTTATAGTACAAAAGAAGCAGCTGAGATTCTTAATGTAGCACCATCTACCGTCTTTACATATATCAAATCTGGAAAACTACCTGCAACAATGGTAGAAAAACGAGGAAAACAAATTTATCTTATTGATGAAGAAGAGCTAGAGATTTTTATGCTTGATTATGAAAAAAACAAAACAAAAGAGCGAAAAACATTCATTACTAAAATCCAAGATGAATATATATATTTATACCAATTATTAACACAGCTACATACTGGGAAAACAGCTAGAGTAATAGAAATTAATGGCGCAGACGGGAAGATTCTTACAGAGGACGAAGAAATTTTACCACTATCCACGTATAAAGAATGTGATTATTCCTTTGAACCTTTTCAAAAACAAGCGGTAATTACGAAAAGGGGGTATTTAACTTTTTCATTTAAAAAACCGCAACTATATAATTCCATTATTTACAATCTAATAAATTTATTTTATAAAGAACTTGGTATCACCAATATGCGGTTAACCTCTACATCAGAAACTATTAAATTAGAAATTAAGCCCTTTATTTTACAAGTAAATCCATTACAATTTCAAGAAGAGATTGAATACTTACATTCTCATATGAAATCCGGAACGATCCTTCCACATGTAGAAGGAATTTACTTTAAAAGTAATATAGAACCCTTCACTTTTCATGCGGATCATGAATTTAAACAAAAAGTAATTCAAATGGCCGCGGATGCTGGTATTGGACAAGAAGAATTCTTATTAGAGGCTGTAAATTTTTATATAACAAATCTAGACAAGTAATAAAGAGTGTAAAAAACAAACTCCCTGTACTAACTTTTAGTACAGGGAGTCCTCTTATTTGAATAGCCATATACACTTTACAGGAATTTGATAATCAGATACAGACATTGTAACTTTTGATTTTTTAGAATCATTTGGTGTGAATTTAATTTAAGCATTTACTGTAAATCCTAATTCTCCTGTGAAGGAACCTTTAATTGATTATTTTAAAATAACTTTAGGTTGTTCCTTATCAGTCGTATTTCGATACGATACTTCTTACAAAATTTACGATACCAGAAATGGACTTCGCTTTGGTAGCAAGAATGGTCTTCCCCCCGTCAAGTAGACAACTGTAAAAAAGACTATGCAGCCATCGAAATTCGATATTCGATCGGAGCTC
>NZ_JAEHBI010000117.1:0-3912 GCF_016483705.1 Bacillus cereus group sp. N6 | reverse complement strand
ACCAAAATCAAAACACGTCAAAGAGAAGGAATTGATTTAGCTAAAAAACAAGGAAAACACCTTGGTAGACCAAAAGCAGAAATTACACTTGCATTTATCACTGCATATGACATTTGGAAAACTGGGACCATTACAGCAGTGGAAGCAATGGAGAAAGCGAATGTACCCAAAACTACGTTTTATCGACTGGTTCAAAAATATGAAGCTCAACTAGCAAAATAACCGATAGATGAGAAAAAATATCCTGTTTGTACTTGGCATAGATATTCTATTGGGTTATCTTAGCATCGGGATATTTGTTGCATGTATTGTTTGTTATCTCGCATGTAGAGAATAACTTTCTCAATACCAATATATATCATTTCTTGTAAAATAAAGATGCTAATGCTTATACTAGCTTTTTATAACTTTCTCCTAACCACCACAGGCCCCTACTTGTGGTGGTTATCTTCCTATCAAAAGAAAATAACAAACAAAAGTATATTTTCACGTTTTTAACATGGTAGGAACCGCAAATTACATCCCTATTTTTTGTGATTTTGTTACTAACGGTATTACGATACTATGAACTTTACTACTGCGAATGCAATTCTCATCCTAATTTCTCCCTCGTAATTGGTCCCTCTATTTTTTATCTTTGCTTCATCATACACGTAATAACGAGTTTTGAAATATGTATTTTTGCATATTTCAGTTTCGATTATGTCGATAAAACCAATATATATTAAAGTAATGGTTTTATCAACCAACTGTATACCAACCTATTTGAAAAACACCCTTCAGGTTGATCAGTAAACGTTTTTAATTTATATGCAATAGAAAAAAACATATGAACGAATTAAAATGAATACACGACCCTATCATCGCTCTTAAAATGATTGAAGGTAATTTTGTATCATAAAAATTTAAAAATCCACCTTTTCTCCTTCAAAAAAGATAAAATAAAGGTATTTTCTAATAAAAGAGAATTGCATTTTAGGTATAACTCCTGTAAGGTAAGCGCATACCATACAAAACATACATCCAGGAGTGTGATACGCAATGAAACTAATTTTAAAAACAAGTATAGCCATAACGTTGTTCTCTCTTTCTCTCATGGGATGTCAGTCACTACAAACACATCCGAAACAAACATCTTCATTAACCGAACAACAAGTTATGGCAGATGCTTGGTATCAAACGGCTGGAGAAGTCAAAGCGCTCTATCATCAAGGATATAATATAGGAAAGATGAAATTAGACGCGGCACTTGCCAAAGGTACCAAGAAAAAACCTGCCATCGTTTTAGATCTAGATGAAACCGTCGTGGATAATAGTCCGTATCAAGCCATGACAGTAAAAGAGAAGAAAGGGTTTCCTTATAAATGGGAAGAATGGATTCAACAAGCGAAAGCAGAAGCCCTCCCTGGCGCAGTTTCCTTTTTACAATATGCAAATGAAAAAGGTGTATCGATCTACTACATTTCCAATCGCAAACAAAATCAGTTAGACGCCACTTTACAAAACTTACAGAAACTGAATATCCCACAAGCTGATAAAGAGCATGTTTTATTGCAAGGACAAGAGGAAAAAGGGAAAGAAGAACGAAGAAAGAAAGTTGCGACAGAACATGATATTGTTCTATTCTTTGGAGATAATTTATCTGATTTTACTGGGTTTGATGAGAAACCTGTACAAGATAGAAATCAAGCGGTCGAAGAGATGCATGAAGCATTTGGAGAAAAGTTTATTGTATTCCCAAATCCGATGTATGGCGATTGGGAATCCGCTTTATATCAATACGACTTCAAAAAATCAGATACTGAAAAAGACAAACTCCGTAAAGATGCATTGCATGTATTCGAAGTTGTGAAATAACGGAACCCAAAGAGTAGTAAAAAAGACGTGTCTAAAAACATTGTCTTGCATCCTATAAGTAATTGGTATAAAAAACCAATTAATCAGTTATCCTAATAGAAAGAGGGTAGGCTGTACAATCTATCTTTGCAGTGAAAAGGAAACAATGAATTTGTTTCCTTTTTGTTTTATTCATATACTTTTATGAAAAGGACTGTTGATGTATGTATTACGCAACTTTGATAAAGGGGGCATCTTATTATGTCTTTGGTCAACGTTTTCTGTTAAACAAAGAATGTAAGATTACAAAACAGGAATATCAATATCTACGAAAAAACGATTGGTTTCAGGTACGTAAAGAAGACGCAATTCCTCTTTTTTCTCAAGATATAGAAAAACAGGAGAGAATCCCTTAAAGGCTTAGTGACAGGGTAGCTACTCTAGTCCGCAGGACTTTTCCCATTAAAAGTAAATAAAAGGATGAATGCTATGATGTAACTGTAATTTCTGTGGCATTCTCTTTTTTAAATTGCCTCTTCGCTCTGATTAATGTACTTTTGGAAATTCCCATCTTTTCCTCCACTTCTTTATAAGAATGATTATGTAAAAGAAATAAAGCATGTTCTATTTGTTTCTTATTATATTTCTTTGGTCGCCCTTCTTTAAAATTAGGATTTAGCTTTGCAATTGCTTTTCCTTCTTGGGGTCACCATACATGCCCATCAACTTAAGAATCTTTACTACCCCCAAGTGTAAAAAAACGTTATTCTTTCTAAAAAGCTAAATAGAAAGGATGACGTTTTTATGACTCTTTCGACTCAAGATGAATTACAACTATTTTCTGAAGAACTGTGCCGTTATTTAACCCCTTCTCTCTTAGAAGAGCTCGCAAAAGAATTAGGTTTTGTAAAAAGAAAACGAAAATTTTCAGGGAATGAATTAGCTACCATTTGTATCTGGGTAAGTCAACGTACAGCGAGTGATTCCCTCGTTCGATTATGTAGCCAATTACACGCAGCCACGGGCACTTTTATGAGTCCGGAAGGACTCAATAAGCGCTTTGATAGGAAAGCTGTTGAATTTTTGAAATATATTTTTTCTGCATTGTGGAAAAGTAAACTTTGTGAAACATCTACCATTTCAAGTGCGGCGTTCACGTATTTTCAACGAATTCGTATTTTAGATGCGACGATTTTCCAAGTACCAAAACATTTATCCCATGTATATCCTGGATCAGGTGGGTGTGCACAAACAGCGGGTATAAAGATTCAATTAGAATATGACCTGCACAGCGGACAGTTTCTAAACTTCCAGGTAGGGCCAGGGAAAAATAATGACAAAACATTTGGTACGGAGTGCTTAGTTACCTTACGACCAGGAGATTTATGTATTCGCGATTTAGGTTATTTTTCATTGGAAGACTTAGATCAAATGGATCAACGTGATGTGTACTATATTTCAAGACTGAAGTTAAACCATACGGTGTATATGAAAAATCCGTTTCCAGAATACTTTCGAAATGGGACAGTAAAAAAGCAGTCACAGTATATCCAAGTTGATTTAGAGTGCATTATGAACACGTTAAAATCAGGACAAACATATGAAATGAAGGAAGTGTATATTGGAAAGGAACAAAAACTATTTACACGAGTAGTTATCTATCGATTAACGGAAAAACAATTGCAGGAACGTAGAACAAAACAAAGCTATACCGAAAGTAAAAAAGGGATTACATATTCAGAAAAAAGCAAACGATTAACTGGTATAAACATATATGTTACGAATACTCCTTGGGAGATTGTTCCAATGGAACAAATACATGATTTTTACTCCCTACGCTGGCAAATAGAAATCATCTTTAAAACGTGGAAATCTTTATTTCAAATTCATCACTGGCAAAATATCAAACAAGAGCGTTTAGAATGCCATGTGTATGGAAAGCTCATTGCGATTTTTTTATGTTCCTCTACGATGTTTAAAATGCGTCAACTTCTGTTGCAAAATAAAAAAAGAGAGCTAAGTGAATTTAAAGCAATTGGGATGATTCAAGATCATCTATCTCTGTTATACCAAGCG
>NZ_JAEHBI010000116.1:0-3921 GCF_016483705.1 Bacillus cereus group sp. N6 | reverse complement strand
GCAGGAGCGCAAATTGCTTGGGCAGCTATAAGTCAATATATTATTCAACCGATTCAAGAAGCTTACAACTGGGTAAGTGCAAAAATTGGCGAATTAGTTACATGGCTTGGTACACAATGGGAAATTGCAAAAGCTGTAGCCCAAGTTGCATGGGGATTATTTAAACAATATATTACACAGCCTGTTCAGGAAGCTTGGAGCTTGGTAAAAGAGAAATGTAGTGATTTGATTTCTTGGCTAAGTTCACAGTGGGAACTTGCCAAATCATATACTCTTATGGCTTGGAACTTAGTAAAACAGTACGTTATTCAACCAGTTCAAGAATTGTGGAATACAACCAAGCAAAAGCTTACTGATTTAGCCAATTGGATATTATCAAATTGGGAATCTATAAAATCTTATACACTTTCAGCTTGGAATTTAGTAAAGCAATATGTGATTCAACCGGTAACAGATGCTTATAATCAGGCCAAACAAAAGTTTACTGATTTATATAATTCAGCTAGAGAAAAATTTGATTCAGTGAAAAATGCAGCACGAGAAAAATTTGAAGCGGCAAAAAGATTTATTATGGATCCAATAAGAGATGCGGTTGATGGAGTAAAGGGATTCATCGATACAATCAAAGGATTCTTTGAAAATCTGAAGTTAAAAATCCCTAAACCTGAAATGCCACCTCTTCCACACTTTAGCTTACAAACTAGCACTAAAAATGTTTTAGGTAAAGATATTACATTTCCTTCTGGACTCAATATAGATTGGCGCGCCAAGGGTGGTATTTTCACGAAACCAACTATCTTCGGAATGAATAATGGACGTTATCAAGCAGCGGGCGAAGCTGGGGACGAAGCGGTGCTCCCGCTTAATAAAAAGACACTTGGTGATATTGGGGCAGGAATTGCAGCAACCATGCAGCGTGAACAATTTGCTATGCCTGGTGAAATAAATCAATTAATGAATGATATGAGCCGTATGATGGCTAGTTCTGTAAGTCAATTATCAGGATTAAAGACTGTCATGAGTGGTGTGTATGGAAGTATGTCAAATAGCAGACAAGCCATGACAAGCAGCGTATCAAATCAAGTATTTAATTACTCTCAAGGATTATCTGACGATGGGGCACTTCCAATGTTTGGTGGTGATTTAGTTGTTGAAGTTCCTGTTGTTTTAGAAGGTCGAGATGTGGCGCGCGGTACTTATAGGTATACGAAGGAATATCAAGAACGAGAGGAACAAAGAAACTCAGCCTTTTAGGTTTGGGTTTCTCTTATTTTATAAAGAAAAGAGGTGTTCACATGAGCTCGTTTACATTTCATAACGAACGAAAAGACTGTATTCAAATCGCAAAAGGATGGAAAAGGCCAACTTGGGCGCCATTAAAAAGGAATTTCCTAAGTGTTCCTGGTTATCCAGGTGCAAGACTATTAAACACACAAACGGAAATGCGTGTTTTATCTATTCCTGTAGGAATCATTGTTCCCGATGGTGGGAACTTAGAGTTATTAAAAGAAGAAATTGCAAGTTGGTTAATTACCGATCAACCAGCCGAGCTTATTTTCGATGTAGAGCCAGATAGAACATACGTAGCTGTTGTGGATGATAGCTTTGATCCAGATGAATTTGTAACGCTTGGAATCGGTACAATTACATTTGTTTGTCCGACACCTTATAAATTAGGAAAAGTACAAACTCACACTTTCACTCAAACTTGGTCTACTGAGATTACTTCTTATTTCACGAATAAAGGAAGCGTAGAAGCTCCAGCGTTCATTGAAATGACTGTAAAAAAACCAAGCACTTTTTTAGATGTATGGTTTGGTACATATCCTTTAGAACGAAACTATTTCCGTATTGGTTACCCCCTAACTGTGGAGGAATCAACGGTACAAGAACGTGAGCGTGTGTTATGGGATGAAATGGCTTCGCCTATAGGCTGGACTCCTGTTACTGGGCAATTTGATGACATGAAAGGGACAGGTACTTTTCAATCAAGGGGCGGTTACGCACTATATTGTGAAGAATATGGAGAAGGGAAAGGGTTTTACGGTGCAATAGCTAAGAAAAGTATTCCAGGCGGTCCATTACAAGATTTTGAAATAGAGGCATGGATGACTTTAAAATCCAAAAATATTGATGAAATGGGTCGTTGTGAAGTTCTCTTATTGGATGAGGCAAGTAATCTGGTAGCTCGTATTAACATGAATGATTTATACGTAACGGCAGAAATTACAAAAGCACATATGAAAATCGGGAATAGCGGAACACCTAATAGCATTCGTAAATTAGTAGATACAAGTGGCTATTACTTATCTACTTTCAATCAATTTCGGGGACGCCTGCGTATTGCTAGAAGAGGGACAAAATGGTCTGTATATGTAGCTAAATTTATAGATGGTAAAGAGATAGACGGAGCTTCCCTAGTTGAACAATGGAACGATGTTGACAACAGTAATCCAATGACAAACCGAAAAATCGCACAAGTTATGATTGCGCTTTGTAAGTGGGATCATCACCAGCCTGTTAACGAAATGCAATTTGATGATTTGAAAATTTGGAAGGTAAACAAAGTCCCTGTTCATACAAAACCTTATATTTTCGATGCAGGAGACAAAGTGATTATTGATACAGAAAAAAGTCTTGTTACGATTAACGAGAAAGATGCGATTCATATGAAAGATATTTTTAGTGAGTTTCCTAAGATCATACGTGGAGAGAATCGGATTGATATTATGCCGCCAGACGTTACAGCGACAATCAGTTACAGGGAGAGATACAGATGAGAACGCCAAGTGGTGAATTGCATGTTGTTGATTTTAAAACAGAACAAATTGTAGCATCTATTCAGCCTACAGATTATTGGGATGATAAAAGACATTGGGAAATTAAAAATAACATCGATACATTAGAATTTCGAGTATTTGATCATACAAGGCATTCATCCACGCTTATGCAACAAAATGTAGTATTAAAAGAAGTGCGCGATGGTCGTATCGTTCCTTATGTCATTACTGAAATGGAAAAGAATTCTGATGATAGATCAGTAATCGCTTATGCATCTGGTGAATGGATTCAACTTGCCAAAGCCGGAATTATTCCTCCTCAAAAACTAGAAGGTAAGACAGTAATTGAAATGGTTGATATCGCTCTTGCAGGTACGAAGTGGCAAAAAGGGAATGTAGAATATGCTAGTTTCCGTTCCATGACGATCGATGAATTTATTGATCCACTGTCTTTTCTTAAAAAGATAGCTTCCTTGTTCGAATTAGAAATCCAATATCGTGCTGAAGTCGTAGGCTCTCAAGTCGTTGGGCGTTATGTAGATATGGTAAAGAAGCGTGGTCGAGAAACAGGAAAAGAAATAACCCTTGGCAAAGATTTAATGGGAATTAAGCGTATTGAGAACTCTCAAAACATTTGTACAGCCTTATTAGGTTTCGTAAAAAAAGAAGGCGGAGAGTTTGTTACTATTACGGAAATAAATAACGGTGTTCCTTATCTTGTGGATAATGATGCTTTCCAAAGATGGAATGAAAAAGGGCAACATAAATTTGGTTTTTACAGTCCAGAAACAGAGAACGAAGATATGGATGCAAAATGTTTAATGACCCTTATGAATACAGAGTTAAAAAAACGTGTAAATTCTTCTGTTTTTTATGAAGTTGAAGCACAATCAATCGGTCGTGTATTCGGACTAAATCATGAATTAATTAATGATGGAGATACAATCCGAATAAAAGATACAGGGTTTACACCTAAATTGTATTTAGAAGCAAGGGCGATTGCAGGCGATGAATCATATAAAAATCCTTTGCAAGATAAATATGTATTTGGAGATTATCATGAGATTGTTGATCCAAATGAAGAAGTAAGAAAGATTTATAATCGTATTCTTCGTTCACTTGGCAATAAACAAGAAATGAT
>NZ_JAEHBI010000115.1:0-3968 GCF_016483705.1 Bacillus cereus group sp. N6 | reverse complement strand
ACAGGGAAAATTAAGCTAAATAAAGAGCGCATCATGCTAATTGAGTACCTGGAGAAATACATCTTCATACGTGATGACTTGTATTTCGATACTGAAATGCATGAGGATTATATAAAATTCACTGAGAAATGGTACTTTGAATTACAACCATTCCAAAAGTTCATAACAGCATTCGTTTTTCTTTTCTATAAAGAAGATGATTCTGTTTTTTACGAGCAATTTTTCATTATGATGGCTCGTGGTGGTGGTAAAAATGGATTAATTTCATCGTTATGCCATTTCTTTATTAGTCCACTACACGGAATAGATCGATACAATGTTTCGATTGTTGCCAACAATGAGAAGCAAGCGAAAGTTTCTTTCCGTGAAGTGTATGATGTAATTGAAGGTAAAGAAGTATTAGAAGATATGTTTTACCGGACGAAGGTTGAAATCCTTGGTAAGGATACAAAAAGTGTTATGCAATATCACACATCGAATGCAAGTTCAAAAGATGGGCTTCGCGATGGTTGTGTGATTTATGATGAAATCCATCGATATGAAAACTTTGATGTAGTAAATGTATTCTCTAGTGGACTTGGAAAAGTGCCAAATGCTAGAGAATTTTTTATTGGTACAGATGGTTTTGTTCGTGATGGATTCCTGGACAAGACAAAAGAAAGAGCAATGAACATTCTAAAAGGAAAAGATTTAGAAGATCCATTGTTCCCCTTCATCTGCAAGATTGATAACCCGGAAGAAATTGATCATCCTGATGTGTGGGAAAAGGCGAATCCTATGTTTAGTGAACCAAGAAGTCCTTATGCGAAAGGGTTATTCAAAAAGGTATTCACTCAATATAAACAGTTAGCAAATAATCCATCCAATCGTGAAGAATTCATAACAAAACGTATGAACTACCCCGAAACAGATTTAACAAAGTCTGTAGCTTCATGGGAAGAAATACTGCGTACTGGTTTGGAAGAAGATGGACAAACACTGAGGGAAATTCCAGAGTTAAAACACAAAACAGCTGTGGGAGGCCTAGACTATGCGAGAATTAAAGACTTCGCGGCAGTTGGTTTGCTATTTAAACATGGGAATGATTATATCTGGAAAACACATTCCTTTGTAAGGAAAGGGTTTTTAGACACAGTGAAATTAAAGGTGCCTATTAAAGAATGGGAAGAAAAAGGGTTACTTACGATTGTGGATGAACCGGTCATTAACATCCAACATATTGTAGATTGGTTTGTGAACATGCGGGAAATATACGGTGTTCGTACAATTGTAGCTGATAATTTTCGTCTAGATCTCGTGAAAGCAGCACTGGAAGCAGAAGGTTTCACATTGTTATACATTCGTAATCCAAGAGCGATTCATTCGCTTTTAGCTCCACGGGTTGAAACCCTATTTGCCAATGGACACATTATTTTTGGAGATAATCCGTTAATGCGTTGGTACACCAATAACGTCTATGTCCACATTAAAAAAGATGGCAACAAAGAATATCTGAAAAAAGATGAGGATAAGCGTAAAACAGATGGATTCCAAGCTTTTATTCATGCGTTATGGCAAGCGGATAACATTCTTGAGGATGAATTCGACTTTATGCTAGATGGTATTACGTTTTAATCTTAGGGAGGTGATCATCATTGGATGGTTGGATGCAGTATGGAAAAGAAATAGTGAAGTAGGATTTATGTTTGATGTAGAAATGTTTATCGAAAAAGCAAACAGAGTTCACATGAAGCGATTGGCAATGGATACCTGTATATCCTTTTTAGGAAGAACAATGAGTCAGTCAGAATTTAGAGTGAAAAACGGTGAAGCATTTGAAAAGGATGAGCTTTACTACCGATTAAATGTGAGACCGAATAAGAATATGACAGCAAGTACCTTTTGGGAAAAGTATATTTATAAGCTCATTTATGATAATGAAGCTTTAATTATACAAGCTGATGATGGTGATCTACTGATTGCGGATGACTTTGAACATAATGAATACGCTGTTTTTGAAGATACTTTTACAAATGTCACCGTAAAAGATTATCAGTTTAAGAGAAGTTTTAAACAAAGTGAAGTCATTCATTTGAAATATCGAAATGACAAATTATCACCGCTTATTGATGGTCTTTTTACTGATTATGGTGATTTATTCGGTAGGATATTAAGCTCTCAAAAGCGTAAAAATCAAATTCGCGGAACAGTTGATATGGATATGCTTGCTGCAAAGAGTAAAGAACATCAATCAAAGCTACAAGAGTTCATTGATAACATGTATAAAGCGATTGGAGAAAAAGACGTTGCGATTATTCCACAACAACCAGGTTTTAAGTATGATGAAACATCAGGTGGCGGAAACTCTGGTCAGAGTGTGGAGGAAATCAATAAAGTAACGAATGGTTTCTTACATCAAGTAGCAATGACTTTTGGTATTCCGACTGCTTTGTTATATGGAGAAATGGCTGATGTAGAGAAGCAAACGAAAAATTATATGCTTTTCACGGTGAAACCTTTATTAAAAAAGATATCAGATGAAGTAAACGTTAAATTTTTTGAAATGAACGAGTACCTTGAAGGACAAAAGATTGAGGTTAAAGCTATCTCTTATCAAAGTATATTTGATCTTGCGACAAGCATCGATAAACTCATTTCTTCAAGTGCGTTTACAGGGAATGAAATTCGATTAGAAGTGGGCTATGAAGTTTCTGATGATCCTAACTTACATACACATCATATTACGAAAAACTATACGAAACTAGCTGAATCTGAAGGGGGGAAGAATACAAATGACGGTGAAAATTGATGTGAAAGGACCAATTATTTCAAATGATGAAGCCTGGATTTATGATTGGTTTGAACTGGATGCTACAAGCCCAGGTAAAGTTTTAAAAGAACTTGAAAATGCAAATGGCGATGACTTAGTTATTTCAATTAATAGCCCAGGTGGTTATGTAAATGAAGGTTCAGAGATTTACACAGCATTAAAAAATTATCCTGGTCATGTAGAAGTTCAAATTGTTGGTTTAGCAGCAAGTGCAGCATCATTTATTGCAACGGCTGCTGATAAAGTTCGAATCTCTCCGACTGCGCAAATCATGATTCACAATGCTTCTATGTGGAATGGTGGCGATCATCGCGATATGGAAAAGGCTGCTAAGATGCTGAAGACGACAGATCGAGCAATTGTAAATGCTTATATCCTTAAAACGGGTAAATCAGAAGAAGAACTACTTCATATGATGGCTGAAGAAACATGGATGGGGCCTGGGCAAGCATTAGAAAATAACTTTGTGGATGAAATCATGTTTATGGATAATCCAGTTAAAATGACTGCTTCAGCTTCTACGGCTGCCATGCTTCCACAGAAGGTAATCGATGGTTTTAGAAATGGAACAATGAACAAAGGCCAAGGGATTACAAAAGAAAATTTAAACGCTGCACTATTAGGCCTAAAAAACGAAATTCTGAATGATTTACAAACAAATACAAATCCAAAAGAGCCTATTCAAGAACCTGTTAATACAAAACAGAATTTGAGTACGCTCTTTTTAAATTTAGGAGGAAAATAAAATATGGTGATTAAATTTAATAATTTTGAAGAGAAGAAACTAGCATTTGCGAAAGCGACACAGGAAGGTACAGCTGAAGAACAATCGGTAGCATTAAATTCTATGATTGAAGCACTTGCTACAGATGTACGAGCTGATATTTTAAATCAAGTAAATGAATCAATGGTAGATCGTTCTATTATGCAGTCTCGTGGCGCTAATGTATTAACAAGTGAAGAAATGAAGTTCTTTAATGCAGTTGTGGAAGAAGGTGGTTTTAAATCTACTGAAACACTACCTAAAACAACGCAAGAACGAATCTTTGATGATTTAGTTCAAAGTCATCCGTTACTAGGACATATTGGTTTAGAGAATTTAGGAGCTGTGACGGAGTTTATTTATGGAGATCCAGATGGTGCAGCAGTATGGGGACCA
>NZ_JAEHBI010000114.1:0-4026 GCF_016483705.1 Bacillus cereus group sp. N6 | reverse complement strand
CCAAAAAGGGGTTAGTGGCGGGCTATTTTTCTAACTTCTATTATTTTATATGGTTTTCTTTCACTAAAATCAAAAAAATCCAGAGTGTTGGGAACCCCTAAAGGGTTTCCCAACACTCTGGAAAAAGAGAAGTCTGAAATGACTTCTCTTTTGTTTGTATATAGAATGAATCGTTTCGATTCCTTTCCATGTACGTGAAGCATGGCGAAGACTTTGAAATCCTGCGTATTTAACAAAACGTCGCTTGGTATGTCTATGGTCCATTCCTGTTCGATGAGATTATTGAAATACTTAACATTGCAATGTTAAGTATGCACATAAAACCGTTATGTTTCAGTTTTTTGAGCGCACAAAGTAGGACAGGAACCCTTGTCTGTTGTAAGAACCGGCGGCTCTTCAAAAGCTTTCACTAACCTTTTCATAAACATATAGGCAGCTTAATAATCTCGCTTTTTGCGAAGTTGAATATCCAATGTGACCTTCCTTATCAATCGCACGATAAAGATAACGCCACTCTCCTTTGACTTTGATATAGATTTCAGCTAAATGCCATACGAAATGTGCCGATTTATTTTTCTTTTTCCACATTTGATAAATCAAATTGCCATATTCATGCACCTAACGCATAATTGTTGTTGGGTGCACGGAAATTCCACGTTCTCTCAGGAGTTCAGATACATTACGATAGCTTAAAGAAAAACGACAATACTAGTCGACGGCTACCAAAATAATAGCTTTCTTGAACTGTTTTCCTTTAAAATATTGCATGTATCATACTCCTCGAATCATTTTTCTTACATTTTAATTCCCCTTAGATAGCTTTGCAACAGCACAGTTTATCGATAATTCTTCCTGTGAACACAACAAGATTTTCATGCTAAAAACCTTTTATTGAATAAAAAAGGCTTCATTAGTAGAGATGTAACTCCATCCATTAAATAATTGGAATGTAGCTCCATCGTGTAAATAATTCATTGGCATATCTAAAATTTTTCCACTTGTAGCATGTTTGATTGTATATTGATTACCACCTATCGAAGTGATTTTCCAATAATCAGGAGAATTACTTAAAACGACTTTTGTACCCGCTTCATAGGCAATATTACTACCAGCCATATATTTTCCTGTCCCTTTATTTTTAATAGTATAGTAAGATCCATTTTTTTGAAATTCCCATTGTTGTCCACTACTACCGCTTGATGTGAATTGGCAAGCTATATTTCGTCCTGTTCCAGCTTCTGTTCCAGCTCCTAATGCCTTACCACTATGCTTTACAGTCACTTTGTGAATACCAGATATTTGATCTACATATAAAGTAAATGATTTTGAAATATTATTTACTGTTCGAACTGTAATGGTTGTACTTCCTGCGCCACGAGTATAAATATTTCCGGAAGAATCAATAGTAGCCACACTTGAATTACTACTTTTATATGAGACCGTCTTATTTGCATTTGAAGGAGAAACCGTAGCTCGTACATGAAGACTTTGATTTATCCCTTTGTATGTAGCACTATTAGGTGTAATAGATAGAGATGTTGGTGCTACTTCTCCCTTTTTTACTGCCACAGAAATTCCAGCTTTTTTTCCATTTAAGGAAATTGCTGTAATCGTTGTAGTACCTTCTTTAATTGCCTTCCAGTTTCCATCTTTATCGACTGTGACTACATTTGTATCTTTACTTTCATATGTTAACTTTTTGTTCGTTGCATTCTCCGGTTGGACAGATGCCTGAACGGTTCCAGTTTGTCCCTCTGTTGTATTAATTTTATCTGGTGCTATTTTAATAGATTCTACTGCAATCTCTTTATTTTTCTTTATAAATCCGGCGTTAATCTCATTATTTTGCTTGCCTTCCACCAAAATATAATTAGATAGTTTGTCTGCTCCAAAGTTAGGTGATCCTAAAAAATCATATCCTTCTGGAATCTGTAACTTCACATAATAATAACCATTCGGAATATTTGTAAATTGATAATGACCTTTTTCATCTGTCGTAACATCTTGTACTTTTTTTCCATCAATATCATATAATTCTAGTTTAACACCAGAAACACCCTGTTCTCCTTCATCTTGTTTTCCATTTTGATTCGTATCTTCCCAAATCGTCTCTCCAATTTTCCCTTTTTGAAAAAGTAAACCTACATCAGCATCTAATTTAGTATCTCCATCACCTTTTATGTGGAAATAATCTGTCCATCCATCCCAGCCAAATTGTTTTGTAGAGACCATTTTGTATTGATCTTGTGGAATCACAATATGAGCAAAATAATCTCCTTCTTGTAAGGCGTTAAATTGATAAAAACCGTTCGAATCAGTTTTTTGTTCGCCAACTTTACTGCCATCAGCGCGATACAGTTCAATTGTAATACCCTCAATTCCTTTTTCGCCAGCATCTTGGAGGCCATTTTGATTGGAATCTTCCCAAACAAGATCGCCAACACTGCCTCCAAAAGCCTTCGTTTTCTCTTCAGCATGCACTTGTGTAGCAAGCAGAGGTAGAGAACTTCCTAAGAGTGTTACGGAAAGGATTCCACAATAGATAGAATGCTTTGTGCTTTTCTTTTTCATTATACATACTCCCTATATCATAGATTTTTAGATTTGTCCCCCTAGGATATATACCTTATGTACCAAAAAAACGTTACATCTTTTCTGTAAGATGCGCTTTTTTTCTTGCATGCTGATATATTGTACCTGCGAGCATCGTGGCGCAACATACGCCACATATAACAGCTAAAATAGGATATCCTTCTAGCAATGTAAATCCCATGATAGGACCAAATCCGGTGGTGGGAACAAGAGGGTTTATTCCTGCATTACTACTCATATGTACTTCCTCCCTTCTGTATATTGTAAAATCGTCCCTTATCGTGTGTTCCTGAAAGAATAGGAGACACATTTTTACGATACAACTCTCTACATCAACAAGGAACTCTTTTCGAATACATACATTGTAATGAATTTCATTCATTCATGAATATATATATAATAAACTTTGGAAAAGGCCTTTTTTGCTCTGTTGCAAAGTTTTTAAAAGTAAGCTAAACTTTCCTAATAGTACTTGTCATTGATAGATTCCCACTACCACCACTAGATCCAACATTATACTGTTTATACTTATCAACATAACTACCTGCACTAACTGACCCTAACGACGAAAAACCTATAAAAGTTGCTAATGCCCCAATTCCACAAATCTTTTTTGCCCTTGAATTCCCACAAAATTTGTTAAACATGAATCACATCACTCCTTTTTAGATTTTTTTGTTACAAAAACATCATAAACTAATATAAAAATTTCATGTCGAAATTTACAACTTATTAACGAAAAAATGAAAAAAATGCAGATATTTACGGTAAGTTAATAAAAAAACAAATTATCCTTAACCTACCCTAGACCCGTGTAGGCTAAAATATTATTGTGAATGTTTTTCTGAAAATTAAGAAAAGGAGATGAATCTATGAGAATACAATATAGAAAGTATGCGTTATCTGTAATCTCGCTAGCCTTATTTACTCTTATTGGTTGTACTAATAATGAGAAAAAAAACAATAAAAACGAAACATATACTTTTGAGGATTCCCAAAAACGTGGTGATATTTTTGAAAAAAACGATAAAATTTATAACATAGAGGAATTAGATACTTTCGTAAAAAACTATAATTCAAATAAAGACGATTCAGTTAGAATTACTAAATTTAATAACAAGAACGAACCTATTATTATTGATTTAACTGTAAAAAAAGAAAAGGAATCTACCTCCGTCTATTATGATGTCGACTACACAAAAACAAGTGAGAAACATAATGAAAATCAAGAGATACAATATTCGAATAATACATGTCAAAAGATACAGAAAGATATCGAAGACAACAAAGTAACTTATAAATTAGAATGTCCTGACACTATTCATTTGATTACAGCCTCAAAATAATAGGGAGGAAAATTGGTAACTACTCAGCTTTTTCAGACAAAAAAGCAGGCCAAATACATGTTTCCGATTTGAAAACATGAAAAAAAAT
>NZ_JAEHBI010000113.1:0-4033 GCF_016483705.1 Bacillus cereus group sp. N6 | reverse complement strand
AATGGCATGACTCCGTATCAGTATTCAAAATCAATTGCGTAATCTAATTGATGTTCCAGTTTTTCTTGACCAGGTCAGGATGATATTTGTAAATAAGTTGCTCAATTATATGCACAAGGAGTCGGAACGGTTTATATATCTAAAAAGTTGGGTTGTTCGTGTAGTACTTTACGTGAACAATTGCAAAAATGGAGGCAGATAAGAGGTATGTGTTGGTGATAATATATAATTTCACGTACCGTATTGTATATAAAAATAAATATATCAAAAC
Source organism: Bacillus cereus group sp. N6 (assembly GCF_016483705.1). Taxonomy (NCBI): domain Bacteria; kingdom Bacillati; phylum Bacillota; class Bacilli; order Caryophanales; family Bacillaceae; genus Bacillus; species Bacillus cereus group sp. N6. Next base: position 3,762 of record NZ_JAEHBI010000113.1, on the reverse strand, counting down.
CAATGTGCAAGAGTTGGTTTCTCTTTCTCTAATACAATATATCACTAAATAGATGTGAACTAGTATGTTTGACCATCTCGAAAATAGGTAATAGGAAACAAAATGTTAGTAGTTCTTTTTTAATAAGTATAAGTTGTATTTTTGATATTGGACATAATGTTTAAATAACATACGCCTATTTTTTAAATAATTGGAAAAACAAAATGGTTATCAAAACCATTTTTCCCGCAAGTATGGTAAGATATAGAAGATATGTGTATGAGGAATGTTAATTCATTTTTTACGGAAGTAAAATTTTATTTCTATCAAGAAAGGACATATCTTATCATAAGAACGACTAATTTATTTGTTTTTTGATTATAGGTGATAACTATGTGGTGTGTGAATCCATATTGCTTAGTTAGTTTTGGGAGAATTAGAAAAGTATCTCGTAAGAGTTTACTACTAAGGGGGATGAAACGTTGGAAAGAAAACAGCAAGTATTTCAAAAGGAAAGAACAAAAAATACAGTATCACTTCAGGGACGGTTATTGTAAGAAGTGATGCAAGAGAAAAAGAATGTTACGCTGATTTTCTTGAAAGGTTTTCATATAAAAGGAATAGTACAAGAATATGATTTATATTCAATTCTAGTAGAAGTAGATGGGAAACAACAGCTGGTATATAAACAGGCCATTTCAACGATTCGGTTATAAAATAAACAGAAGCATGAATCCTAATGATTTCATACTTCTGAAGAAATTTGGTTTATTCAGCTGTTCCCTCTTCTTTGAATTGCGAAATTTCATATTGTTCACACAATAAAACGAGCATTATACAGAAAGAAAGCGCTGTATAAGAGGGATGGGAGAGAAAAAGAATATGAAAAACATCTTTCGCACGGAGATTAGTGACTTTGAACGTGTTTCAGAAATATTAAAGGTATTGGCACATCCTATTCGTCTACAAATGGTGCATCAATTACTAAAAAAACAGTCTTTAAATGTTACGGGATTACAACAATATTTTGATATGCCACAATCCACTATTTCGCAACATCTGGGCAAGTTAAAATTATATAAAGTTGTAGCATGTGAGCGTAAAGGATTGGAAGTATTTTATCGAGTGGATGATGAAAAAGTGAAACAAACTCTACAGGTCCTTATAGGGTTAAATAGGTAGTTTTTTCTGTATGTACCTAGTTATGTACAGATACAAAAATAGAACGCGAAGGATTTTTCTATGTATAGGAATTCACATGACAATGATATAATAGTGAAAGCGATGATTTTTATCCATGCCTATGTCACAGAGGAAGAAAGCCCCTTTTCGCAGGCATCATAGATGCTAGGACAGCTTTGCTCCAGAAGAAATTCCAAAGCGGAACTGCACAAATCCGTTGATATTCGTATACGGAAAAATGGAGAATACTATAGAGAAACAAAGATTATACACGTATGAAGAGTTAAAACACTGGGCAGAGCAGTGCTACTCATTGGAAGATTCATATTTTATAAATATTAAACAGAAAATTACCATTATTCCCTTTCGAAAGGACGGACTATACCAATAGAACTATTTTTTTTGATTCCCTCTTTAATTTTCACCCATGTAGTCTAATTCTCTTATATCATAATGAAAGAGTCCATTACAACAAGTAATAGACTCGCATTAAAATGAAAAAGAGTAACTTTTCCATTACTTTTCATGCATGTATTATATCCACAGTTTACTTTCTTTTTGTACCTACTTATATAGAAAGAATCTGTCACATATAATCATTCATTCTTCCTATTTGAATGATATTAACTAGCTTGCTGAATCGGTATAGCAGGTGGAATCAAAATAGATAAAGGATAACTGCGAGTTTCCCCTATAGTATTTTTCGCTACCAGATGGTACATATATGATTGGTCTGGTTCGATATTTAAATCTGTAATAGTATTTGTTGTGAAGGTTTGGATTTTTTGATTATTTTTATATAACTCATATGCAGTGACATTTTTTGCTGAAACATTGAATGTAATCTGAGAATAATTGATGTCTGTAGTTGTCATCTGTACACCAAAGGGTGGATATTGTTTTTGCGTAGGCTTAATAACATATGCCACACTATTCGACATATCTAATAATGTTTGATACTGTATATATGCGTATCCTTGATCGCCAAATTTTGTACCCCAACTATTTCTGACAATGAACCATCTATTTGTTTCATCATACCCTACTACAACAAGAGCATGTCCTCCTCTTGATTTTTTTTCTGTAACAGGTGGTACAATGCCAGATGTAGGAGTTGCATCAAAGTTTGGATATACATGTATTCCTACTAAAACAGGATCTTGATTGGCTACTGCTTGTTTTATCTCAGCAATCATATTCGCTTGGCGTATAGCTTGATAGGAACTGATTTTATATGGTACTGCATTTTTTTGCTGTAAGGATGTAATAGATTCTTTAAACTGGTTTGTATTTTCTGGATTTAAATCATACAATCGCTCTGTTTCTGGAGGTACTCCTTCTTGTTTTAAAATTTGAAATGCTGATCCGAAATACATACCATCTTTAGGTCCATTTGGGTAATAAATATAAGAGGGAGATAAATACGTAATGTCTGTTCCGCGAGCCCCTGCATCTTTTGCAATATAGTATTCTCTTAAAGCAGTTATAGCAAAGGGGACGCATGTCCCAAATTTCCCTTGACTTCGTACTGCTGGAAAATATTCACGTAAATCGATTTGATTCGGAAGAACATTTGGAGTTGGAATTCCCTGTTGTTTTTGTTTGATTGCTTCCTGTTTTGTAAGATAAGAAGTAGAGGGTGTATATTCTGGTATGTCTTCACTCATCTTACTATCTTTTAAACCCAAACCATATGTAGAAAAATCATTTGATTGAAATGATTTTTCTGTTTCAGCATGTATAACAGGTCCAAATAGAAATCCAATAATACTCACTAAAGCAATTGTAAAAAAGGTAAACGCATTATATTTCATTGTATTCTCCTTTCTAATTTTATTGCATTTTTACAAATTGAGACTTTATTTGTACACTAAACATATAACAAATTATATGCATTGGCTAGATTGTATAAGTTGATAAATGTTTTCGAAGTTTCCGGTCATAAAAATATATCTTTTTGGTTAATTTTATATATGAGTAAAATAACCATCCAGCTGAAATGGTTTATGCGTACTTTTATTTTCATATCTATTATTTCTAGATAATTTCATATAGTATCAAGATACCGTAAGTTTCATATCATCTTAATTTGTGAACAGACTATTTCTATAGTCTGTTCTTTTTAGTCCGTAAAGGTACACCTTTAGGGATTGGGTGGAATCTATAAATAATCGGTTCCCAAACATTGGACTATTTTGGTCGGAATAAAGAAGCAATTTTAAATGAATGGAAAGATATCAAACAAAATATAAGAGCACATATTGTCATCATCGACATGCCTTTATTAGATACTACAAAATATCAAGATAACCTAGGAAATCTCATTACAGACCCTGCACTTTAAATTCTCTCTAGGCTGGCTGAAGAGGAAAGAGAAAGATAAAAACTCGACAAAAAGAAGGCATTGAAGCAAGGGAGGCATTTTAGAAGATCAAAAGCTAAAATAACAACTGAGTTTATTATGGTTTATACTGCTTGGAAGATAGGTGAATGAATCGCCGTAGATGTAAGGAAGCAAGCAGATATTGAGGTGGTACAGTAAAACTGGAACACAGTATAGAGATAAATTATTCTATATAAGAGGTGTTTCAGATGAAAAAA
>NZ_JAEHBI010000112.1:0-4261 GCF_016483705.1 Bacillus cereus group sp. N6 | reverse complement strand
AATGAAGCTCTCATTATACAAGCTGATGATGGTGATCTACTGATTGCGGATGACTTTGAACATAATGAATACGCTGTGTTTGAAGACACCTTTAGTAATGTTACCGTAAAAGAGTATCAGTTTAAGAGAAGTTTTAAACAAAGCGAAGTCATGCATGTAAGATATCGGAATGACAAGTTATCACCTCTTATTGATGGTTTGTTTACGGATTATGGTGATTTATTTGGAAGGATATTAAGCTCTCAAAAGCGTAAAAATCAAATTCGTGCCACAGTCGATATGGACATGCTTGCTGCAAAGAGTAAAGACCATCAAGCAAAACTCCAAAATTTCATAGATGACATGTATAAAGCGATTGGAGAAAAAGACGTTGCTATCATTCCACAACAACCAGGTTTTAAGTATGCTGAAACATCAGGTGGCGGAAACTCTGGTCAGAGTGTGGAGGAAATCAATAAAGTAACAAATGGCTTCTTACATCAAGTAGCAATGGCTTTTGGTATTCCGACTGCTTTGATGTATGGGGAAATGGCTGATGTAGAGAAGCAAACGAAGAATTACATGCTTTTCACAGTGAACCCTTTGTTAAAAAAGATTTCAGATGAAGCGAACGTTAAATTTTTTGAAAAAGAAGAGTACCTTTCCGGTAAAAAGATTGAAATGAAAGCCGTTTCTTATCAAAGTGTATTTGACCTTGCGACAAGTATCGATAAACTCGTTTCTTCAAGTGCATTTACAGGTAACGAAATTCGATTAGAAGTAGGATATGAAGTTTCGGATGATCCAAACTTAAATATCCATCATATTACAAAGAACTATACGAAATTAAATGAATCCGAAGGAGGTGAAAATACAAATGACAGTGAAAATTGACGTGAAAGGGCCAATTATTTCAAATGATGAAGTTTGGATTTATGATTGGTTTGAAATGGATGCGACAAGCCCAGGTAAGATTACAAAACAACTGGATAACGCAAATAATGAGGATGTAATTGTATCAATCAATAGTCCTGGTGGTTATGTGGATGAGGGGTCGGAAATTTATACAGCATTAAAAAATTATCCTGGTCATGTGGAAGTTCAAATTGTTGGTTTAGCAGCAAGTGCAGCTTCTGTAATTGCTATGGCAGGTGATAAAGTTCGAATCTCTCCAACAGCAAAAATTATGATTCACAACGCTGCTAAGTGGCATGGTGGAGATCATCGTGACATGGAAAAGGCGGCTGAGATGTTAAAAATAACAGATCGAGCAATTGTAAATGCCTATGTCATTAAAAGTGGTAAATCTGAGGAAGAACTACTAAACATGATGGCTGAAGAAACTTGGATGGGTCCGCAGCAAGCATTAGAAAACAATTTCGCGGATGAAATCATGTTTATGGAGAATCCAGTTAAAATGACTGCTTCAACGGCTACTGCTGCCATGCTTCCGCAGAAAGTAATCGATGGTTTTAGAACTGGAACAATGAACAAAGGTCAAGGAATTACAAAAGAAGATTTAAACGCCGCTTTATCAGGGCTGAAAAACGAGATTCTGAATGATTTACAAAACAATATAGAAGAACAACCAAAGGAGCCAAATCCTAAACCTGTAAAAAACAGTGGGATTAAAGGGCTCCTTTTAAAATTATAAAAAAATGGGGGAAACACATAATGGTCATTACATTTAATAAATCTGAAGCATTTCATACAGCGAAGGCAAAATTAACGGATGCTCTAACGAACGCTGAAAGCACAGAAAAAGAGCAAACATCAGCATTTGAGAATTTCTTTGATGCAATGCAAATGGATGTAATTCACACAGTCCGTAATCAAGTACATGATGAAATGTTAGATCGTTCTATTCTTCAACAACGCGGTCAAAATGTATTAACTGCAGCTGAAACAAAATTCTTTAATAGCGTTGTACAAGAAGGTGGATTTAAAGATGGTGAAATTCTTCCGGTAACTACACAAGAACGAGTATTTGAAGACTTAGTAACAGAACATCCATTACTTGATGCTTTAGGGCTACAAGATTTAGGAGCTGTAACGAAGTTCATTTATTCTGATGCAACAAAAGCATATGCATGGGGCGAGTTATTCGGTGAAATTCGAGGACAAGTAAACGCAGCGTTCCGAGAAGAGAAGATTGGTCAACTTAAATTAACTGCGTTTGCAGCTATTCCGAATGACATGTTAGAGCTTGGGCCGGTATGGGTTGAACGTTATGTTAGAACTTTATTAGTAGAATCGTATTCAGTAGGTTTAGAATTTGGTTATGTAAATGGTGGCGGATCAGTAGTGCATCAACCTGTAGGTTTAATGAAAGATGTACATGCAACTACAGGCGCAGTTACTGATAAAAAATCATCTGGTACATTAACATTCGCTCCATCTAAACATGGTGAAGTAATTGCTGGTGAGCTTTATGAAGTGGTAAAAGCTTTATCTGTTGATGGAAAAGGCAAATCTCGCAAAGTATTAAATAAAATTGTGATGGTTGTAAATCCTGTGGATGCAATTGGTGTACAAGCACGTAACACAATTCAAACTGCTAATGGTCAATGGGTAATGGCATTACCTTATAACATTCAAACTGTTGAATCTGAAGAAGTTCCAGTTGGAAAAGCAGTATTCTTTGTAAAAGGTCAATATCTTGCAGCAATTGCTGGTGGATATAAGCTGAAAAAGTTTGATCAAACGTTAGCGATTGAAGACGCTACGCTTTATACAATCAAACAGTTTGCTAACGGTAAACCGAAAGATAATAAAGCAGCTCTTGTATATGACTTGAAGATTTCTTTCACACCACCTACAACTCCAGAAACTAAATAAGGAATGATGTGAATGGATAAGGTAATTTCGATTGGAATATTACAGGAATTTAAAGAAAGGATGCACTTGGGTGATGATGAAGATGATAACCTAAAGCGCATTCTTTCTACATCTAATAAGGCATTACTTAGGATTTGTGGGAATTATGATTTAAACAATGACGAGGAGTTCAAGGAATTAGTCTTTGAACGCTCTCGTTATGTTTATAATGATGCATTAGAGTATTTTGACAAGAATTTTTTAAGTCAAATTAATAGTTTAGGCATCGATAAAGCATTAGAAGAAATTAAGTTGGACGGTGATTAATATGCGTCCTTTTCAGTACAAGAAACCAATGAATACAGGTGATTGTAGAAATCGAATTGTTATTGAACAACCTGAAGTAATAAAAGATGAATTGAATCAAGAAGTTGAAACAGGTAATTGGCAAGAAGTTAAAAAAGCATGGGCAATGATAAAAACGGTAAAAGGTTCGGAGTATATGGAAGCTTCGGCTTCACAGTCTACACGAATGTATCGTTTTGTAATTTCTTATACAACAGGTATTACAGAATTAATGCGAATTAAAATGAAGGGTCGTATCTTTGATATTATCGAACCGCCAATGAATGATGATGAAATGTATCAAACATTGACTATTATCGCAAAGGAGCACGTTTAATATGAATGATTTTGCGAGCGATCTTGCTAGAGAATTGCAAAGATATGCGAATGTTGTGGAAGAAGAATTGTTAACCGCACAAGAAGAAGTGGCTGATGTTGCTGTAGAAAAATTAAAGCAGAATAACCCTAAAAAGACAGGCGGTTATCGTAAAGGCTGGCGCAAGAAGAAAGAGGGTACATCTATTGTCGTCCACAATTCAAAAGGGCAACTCACACATCTTTTGGAAAATGGTCATGCAAAAGTTGGTGGTGGACGCGTTCAGGCTAAAGTGCATATCCGTCCAGTTGAAGAGTATGTAATTGATGAATTGCCAAAACGTATCGAAAGGGCGCTTGAATAATGACATTAGGTGAATTAATAAAAATCCTTGAAGCTACAGGTTATCCTGTGGCTTATTCGCATTTCACAGCAACGCCAGGTAAGCCAGTGCCAGCGCCACCTTATATTTGTATTCTTGTGAATGGATCAGCAGTGCGCCCATAAAGGTGTGTGAAAAATCTCCTTAGACAAGAGATGGGAAGTCTGCATACAAACCCATTTACCAACTCACTAACTTAGAGAGGAAACTCAAAGAGGACAATAGCATGTGAGTAAAGCTATAAGTTGTCTAATTATCAAGGCACGACTGAATGGCAAGGTAAAGAGTTATAAATAAGGATGAAAGCTGTACTGCTTCAACCATAGTCCAAAGTGGAGTACCGTCGCCTGAAGTGAAAGATAATTGATACGCTTCGCATCTCCAGATGAATGAGCTTCGCTGACTCATTTCATCACATTGAA
>NZ_JAEHBI010000111.1:0-4274 GCF_016483705.1 Bacillus cereus group sp. N6 | reverse complement strand
AAACATATCTAACTATGTTCTATTAAAATGAACGAAAGTTCATTACTAAATGACGTTTAAGTTGATGGGCATGGGGTCACCATATCAAAAAAAGAAAATTGTACGTTAAGGAACCGGTTAATAATGTTGCAAATCTATTACTGATTTTTTCATAATGAACAGAATTTATTTACAACGGCATCCCAGGTAAAAATTTCGCTATTAATACCAAAATTGCGGCTAAGAATACCGCTTTAATAATGAATAGAACAATAATGGGAATTGATGCTTTCACCTTACTTAATCCAGCTGTAATGTGTAATCCGAGCCAAATTAGAACTAAATTCCATACATAGAATATTTCAATTGTATTACCAATTCCGTATGCAAATGTACCTTCCTTAAATAATAACCCTAAACTAGTATACTGAGTCGTTCCACTATCAAAGATTAGACTTAAAATTGTATTAATAAGGCCACCAATGATAAGGACAATATTTGTATAAACTACAATATTCAATAAAGTTTTGTAAGGCGTATCATTACCAAAGAATATCATAAATATTTTATAAATAGCTGCTATAAATAGTGTTCCAATCATCGCACCTGCAAAGCTGGATCCAATTCCAGAAATAACTTCTGATGTAAGTGAACTTTGTCCAGCGAGTTCACCCAATTCTTTTTTCATTTTAACCATCTCAGGTGATGTATACATAACATACGCACTTAAACCACCCAGGAGTCCTTGTAACAGTGCTACTAAAAAGAATACACCCCAAACCTTCTTACTTGTTTTCATTCTTTCAAACTGTAATCCAGGAGATGTAATCATTCCAAATAGTGATGGCTTTTTCGCACCTACATCTTGTGTGTTAATATTTGCTTCCATTATAACGCCTCCTTCTATATTATATAACTTGTTCTAACGGGCGGTTCACATTTTTTAAAGGCTGCTATCAACCGCCTACTAGAACAATATGTATATGTAGTAGAGAGACATATCTCTACTACACTAGTAAACTATTCGTAACGAAGTGCTTCAATCGGATCTAATTTTGCAGCTTTATTCGCTGGAATTAGTCCGAAAATAATACCGAGTGTCATGGAGAACAATACGCCTCCAACAACAACTTCCCATGAAACAAGCGGTGGCCATTTCGCAAATGTCGAAACGATATATGCCCCGCCATATCCAAGACCAATACCAATTAAACCGCCAAGAAGCGTTAACATAACTGCTTCAATTAAAAACTGCAATAAAATTTTACTACGTGTTGCGCCAAGTGCTTTACGTACCCCAATTTCACGTCTCGCAGTACAATGCGGCGAGACGAATAAGCCGCTACTTCCTCTTCATGCGTAACCATAACAATGGTCGTACCTTCTGCATTAAGCTTCGTAAAAATATCCATAACTTGCTCACCAGTTGGCTCATCGGCCATAATGAACGTTGGATTATTCGCAATCGCTCTTGCAATCGCTACACGTTGCTTCTGTCCACCTGATAATTCATTAGGTAAATGATGTACACGGTCTGCTAATCCAACTTTACCTAACGCCTCTAAGGCACGCTTACGACGTTCTGCTTTCTTCACGCCACCATATACGAGCGGAAGTTCAACATTTTCCACCGCAGAAAGACGTGGCAGTAAATTAAAATGCTGGAATACAAAGCCGATATATTCATTACGAATTAAAGCAAGCTTTGACTCGTCTGCTGTTAAGATATTCACATCATTCAGCATATATTCGCCTTCTGTTGGACGATCTAAACAACCAATAATGTTCATAAGCGTTGACTTACCGGAACCAGAAGGTCCCATAATCGAAACAAACTCACCACTCTGAATCGTTAAACTAATACCATGCAAAATCGGTACCGCAAGCTTTCCTTGATAATACGTCTTAGCAATATTATTTAGCGTAATCATTTCTCTTTCACTTCCATTCCGTCATACACGTTGTCGGAAGGATTTTTAACCACCTTTTGCCCCACTGTTACGCCTTCAGTAATCTCTGTCCAATCTCCATCAGTAGTACCTTTTTTCACATTTTGTTTACGAAGCTTTCCTTTGTCTTCGATATAAGCAAATGCATCTTCTTCCTTTTCTACAATGCTCTTGCTTGGAACAGCGATCATCGTCTTATTCTCTAAGTTTACTTGTAATGAAACATGGTACCCTGGAGATAAACCATCTTGACTATCAAGACTTGCTTTATATGTATATTGAGACATATTTTGAGTTCCTTCACCAGCAGCTTGAGCCATCTCTGCACTCGTTGGGAATTCGCTTACTTCTATAATCTTACCTGTCCACTTTTTCTTATTGTTTGCTTTCGCAGTGACAGTGAACGTTTGATCTTTTTGGATTTGTGATTTTTGAAGCTCTGTTAAAGTCCCTTGAACTTGGAACGGATCTTTAGAAGCAACCTGCAAGAATGCTTTCCCTTGACCACCTAACGCCTGAGATGAACTTTGCGCTGCATCCTTATCCAACTTCTGTACAATACCAGTAAAATTACTATAAATCGTAAGTTCTTTCTGTTTTTTACTTAACTCTTCTTTTTGTAACTTCCCTTTTTCTTTCTCAAGGTCAGTTGTTTTTTGCGCTATTTCTAACTCACTTACTTGCTCTTCCATTGGATCTGTTACTTCTTTTACAGCTCCGCTATCTTTCGCCTTCTTAATCTCTTTCTTCAGCGAATCAATCTTCTTTTTTCCTTGATCATAACGCATATCCGCCATCTTCTGATCAAGCTCAGCTTGCTTCATTTGAAGATTAATCTCTTTATTGTCATAAGAGAATAACTTCGTGCCTTTCTCTACCTCTTGTCCTTCTTTTACCTCAATATCTTTCACTTTCCCTTTGGCCGGATCAGCATAAAAGCTTTCAATATTACCAGGCTTCACCTGACCAGAAATTAACTTCGTATTATTCAGTTTACGCTCTGTCACTTTCTCAAAACTTACAGCATCAGCCGTTGTTGATGCGCCCTTCTTCTTACCTTGCATAATAAAAATATTAACTGCTGCCACAATAACAATTAGTACAATAACTCCGATGAGAATCCATTTTTTCTTATTTTTTTCGCTTACTTTCTCCATCCTACTCTTTAAACTAGGGTGAGTTTCAAACATATTATATGATTTCTCAGAAACTAAATAATTGTCTTTTAGACACTTCAAAGTACTTAAAGATATTTCATTCCCTACTATATTCGTAGCATATTGATCAGCTATATATTCTCTTCTTTGAGAAAACATGAAATGGAGAATAATTAATCCAACATATATAACAATGATAATACTTAAAGCTATCCATAATACATTTATTTTAAACAACAGTGGAGATACAATCAAAAGTAATAGTGGAGATACAATCAAAAGTAATAGTGGAGATACAATCAAAAGTAATAGTGGTACCCCTGCTAAAGCAAATGCTAAAGACATCACGTTCTTTATTAAATGATTATTTAAAACATGACAGTATTCATGCGCAATGACAAATTTTAATTGTTCTTTGCTTAGCTTATTTATTAAAGAATGATGGACAATGATGGTTGGTTTAGATTTTATATATAATACAACCGCCCCTTTAACCAAGCTACTTTTAGTAAGAAAAATGTCTATTGTAGATTCTTTATCAATTTCTAAAAGAATGTTTTTCAGATATTCCACATCTTTTTGTGGATTCATTTTTTAAAATTTAAGCAAAGAAATAATAGGAACAATAACACCAAATGAAAATAATAGTAATGAACCATTCAGTAAATATTGTACTGTACCAGAATCAAAATTATATGGTATTACATTGAATTTTAGAAGTAATGTAAAGATTAATAAACATGTGGATATAATTCTCAATAAACCCACAATTACACCTCACTTATATAAATAATGGACTTATAAGAGTCTCTATAACCGCTGCTATAAAAATTAAAAATGCACCAAAAAATAATAAACATATATTGAACTTTTTACGTATGCAAAATTTTTCTTTACCTAAAAATGCTATATAAGCAGCAATAAAAAAACCTAGTATTTCAGGTATACCATGAATAAGTAGAGGGAGTAGAACATGTTCAAAATCTTGGTGTAGTCCACCTAGATAGAAGCCAAATACCCCGCCATTAATGATTAAATTAATAATCGTAGGAATTTTAAGTAAAAAAATACCCGTTAACAAAAGAAGATAAATTTTAAAATTATCAAAGAATATTTGTAACTACTCAGCTTTTTCAGACAAAAAAGCAGGCCAAATACATGTTTCCGATTTGAAAACATGAAAAAAAAT
>NZ_JAEHBI010000110.1:0-4293 GCF_016483705.1 Bacillus cereus group sp. N6 | reverse complement strand
TAGTTGGGACCTTGTCCCTGTGAGAGTAGGACGTCGCCAAGCAACTAAAAACACAAGTCTTTTGACTTGTGTTTTTTCGTGTTTAATAAAGCATGAGCATTTTGTACACATTTAGAACTTGTATCGGTGTATTGAGAATTAAGAAATATGATATATGCGGAATGGATATAGTTTGTATACACATTCGTTCTCTGTCCAAGGGGTGTTTAATTTTTGAGCTGTGTCGTACGGTAAAGATTAAAATTGCTTGAAGAACATTTGGATTATTAATGATGATTTACTCCCGCTATGCCATATTGGAGTAGGTAGTACTTGATGTGAAATGGATAAAAAACCGATATTCTAACTTGAATATCGGTTTTTTATCTGTGACTTATATGAATTTATAGCAATACGAAAAGCGTAAATAAGATAGCTAACAAAATACGATAGTATGCGAAAGGTTTTAAGCCTATCTTTTCTAAAAGCTTTAGGAATGTTACTACTGCTAACATTGCTACTATAAAAGAGGTAATGAATCCTACCACAAACATAGGGATATCATTGACACTTAAATACTTCCAGCTTTTTAACAAGTCTAAGCCTGTAGCGCCTACCATTACAGGAAGAGCAATGAGAAAAGAGAACTCAGATGCAGTTTTATAATTTACTTTTGCTAATAGACCTCCAGAAATAGTAGAGCCAGCTCTAGAGAAGCCGGGGTATACTGCTAAGCATTGAAATAATCCAATTGTTAATGCTTGCCGGTATGTTAAATCATCCAGTGAATAGGAGGTTGCCTCTTTCTTCTTTACTTCTGCAAAGAGCATAAGAATTGCCCCTGCTACAAGTCCAATTACGACAGTATAGGGCTGAAATAAGTAAGTTTTAATAACACCATGTAGTAGTAAACCAGCAACTACTGCTGGAAATACGCCAAGAAATACGTGGAATGCGTTGAATTTCTTCTCTTTCCGCAGAAGAGGTTTAATATTACATAAAGAAACGAGGCGTTTATGATATAAAATTGCAATAGCTAAAATTGCCCCTAGCTGTATAACAATTTCAAACGTTTTCGCTCTTTCTCCTTCAAAATCTAATAAATGCCCGACTAATATAAGGTGACCAGTAGAAGAGATAGGTAAAAATTCGGCTAACCCCTCTACGATACCGAGTATGAAGGCAATAATGATATCGCTCATCGTTTCACTCCTATAAGTTAATGAATGTCTACTCTTTTGAAATAGAATAGTGTTGCAAAAAATCCTGAAACCGCTGTTGCTGCAATGATGATATAAGAATATTCCGGTGGATATGTGGGTTGTAATTCATTATTTGCGATATCAAGAGTAGCGGTCCACGGAAATAAATCTTTATGTTTGGAGTTTACGAGCATAAGATTAGTCATTGTAATAATGACTGTTAATATAATAGGTGGTACATAGCTCTTCATTACAAGAGTTAGTAGCACAATAGGTGAAGACAATAGAAAGAGAAGTCCACCACAGATTAAAAATTTTAGAAAAGAACCTAAAAATAAAGCAGTGTTAAAATCAGGGAAGTTCCCCAATAGCCCTAATATTAAAGTAAGTGCCCAAGCGACTAAAGTTAGCATCATGATCCAAAGAAAAAGAGTGATGAACTTACTTATAATAAAGCTAATACGCGATACGGGGATAGTTAGTAAATTCTTTAGTGTGTCTTCTGCATATTCACGGGTAAACAGATAAGCAATTACTACTCCATATAAGGGGAATCCTATCACTAAAGTAGTATATAAGTTAACATCAGTAAATAATTGATGGAACCAAATAGTCGGAGTGGGCTGTTTGGTTTTTATATGTATATAAGAAGCTACTACGACTAAGAAAGGTGCGACACCAGCCCCAATAATGCTAATTAAAAACATATTAGAGCGTTTTAGTTTTAGTAGTTCTGTATAGAGTAGATTAACCAATTGTTCCACCTCCAACTAATTTAGTGAAATAATCTTCTAATCTATCTTCACTTATCATCATTTTTAATACTTCTACACCATTTAGAACGAATGTTCTGTTGATGTATCCTTGTTGTCCAAAATGAGAATAAATACGAATATTCCCTTCATCATGTACTTCATAATCAAAGATTTGAAACTGATTTTCTAATAGCATTGCGGCTTTGTTTTCATTATTCACTTGAAATTCTATGTACTTACGGTTTGCTTTACGTAGCGTATTAAGAGAAACTTCTTCTAGTAACCTTCCTTCATGAATAATTCCCATACGATCAACTAATTGTTCTACCTCAGCTAATATGTGACTGGAAATAAGTATCGTTATATTTCTTTCCTGAGCTAAAGATTTAATAAGTTTTCGCATTTCTTTAATACCAATAGGATCGAGCCCGTTAGTTGGTTCATCTAGTATGAGTAATTCGGGATAATGGAGAAGGGCACGTGCAATACCTAGGCGCTGCTTCATTCCTAAAGAATACTTCCCAACTAATTTTTTTGTTTCATGCTGCAATCCTACTATTTCTAATGCTTCTTCAATAGCATTCTTTTGGTGAATCCCAATTATCTTTGTATTAATTAATAAGTTTTCTTTTGCAGTTAAGTTTTCATAAAACCCTGGAACCTCAACGATAGAACCAATTCTTCTTAAAATATCTTTTTGATTTTGAAATAAGTCCTCTCCGAATATTTCAATATTTCCACTTGTAGGTTTTATAAGACTGAGTAGCATACGAATGGTTGTTGTTTTGCCCGCACCGTTTCGTCCTATGAATCCATAAATCTCGCCTTGTTGAACATTAATATTTAGATTATCTACTGATTTTTGTGTGCCATACACTTTAGTAAGGTTAGTCGTTTTTATAATTGTATTTATAGGAAACACCTACTTTCTATAAGTTCTTAATTACATGATAAGAAGGAAGGCTTAACTGCATATTAATCATTTCTTAACTATTTCTTAAAAGAAATGTATTTTGGAATTGAAAAGCCAAAAGTAGTTCGTTTCCATGGAGTACTTTCAACCCATATATGCCCACCATTTCTCTCAACGAGTGCTTTAGAAATTGAAAGCCCGAGACCGCTACCACCAGAAGAAGAGTTTCTCGATTGTTCGCTTCGGTACATTCGTTCAAATACGTTTTGTAAATCATGTTTTGGAATACCAGGGCCTTTATCCCAAATAAGAAGTTCATAGTCTGTATCAGTTTCTAGTAGTTCGATCCCTAATGTTTTCCCATCTTTTCCGTAATAAATGGCATTTTTTATCAAATTACTCATAATTCGCATAAGGCTAAGGTGGTCTGCAATGATAGGGCAAGTAGATTCTGGTATGAGAACCTGTAGTTCGAGATTATGTTTTGAGAGTTCAGGTAAAAATTCAATCAAAACTTCTCTAGTAACTTCAGAAAAGTCGAGTTCCTCTTCTTTTAGTGGAAATTCATTGGCGTCTAGCTTTGCCATATTGAATATTTCATTAACTAGATGTTTTAAGTTATTTGATTTCATATAAAGTATTTTAAGATATTCTTTCTTTTCTATTTCAGAAACAGCAACCCCATCTTTTAAAGCGTCGATATATCCAATAATAGAGGTGAGTGGTGTTCGGATATCGTGCGAGATACTAGACAAAAGTTGTTTTCTAGATTCCTCGGATCTTTTTGCTTCGATCCGAACCTTTTCTAATTCAGCTATTAGTTCGTTTATTGAAAAAACGATACTATGTAATGAGGGGTCATTGCTTGTGAATAATCTCGTTTGTAAATTTCCTTTTAGTACACGACCTAATTTTGTGTCCACTGATTTGCGATGTTGAATGAATTGTATTCTTGAAAAGAAGAGATACATTGTAATTAAAATAAGGGTAATAAATAAAGACATCTTTCCTTTTGGGCCCATTTGTATATTTAAAAGCCCGCAAATGATAAGTTGTAATGAAATAAGGAATAGGGTTTTATCAGTCTTCAAGTTTTTCACCTACAAACTTATAACCAATTCCCCATACAGTTTGAATGAATTTTGGATTAGAAGGATTGATTTCTATTTTCTTTCTAAGTTTTCGAATATGTACCATAACGGTATTATCGTCTTCTATATAATTATCGTCCCATACATTTCGAAAGAGCTGTGTTTTTGTAAATACTTGTCCTGGGTTTGAAGTAAAGAATTTCAACAGTTCCAGTTCTTTTCCGGTTAAGCTGATTTCTTCTTTATTTGTATGAACTGTGTATGTATTTAAATCGATAGTAACTACTCAGCTTCCTCACGGAAGCTTTTTTAATTTTACTAGTTTCATATGCCTCTCATTTGTAAATACTGAG